>CAYMCT010000328.1:0-1521 GCA_964389075.1 uncultured Lachnospiraceae bacterium | reverse complement strand
AATGGGAAGGTGCAAAATGTATAATCAACGATTAAAGGGAAATCTTATACTGTTTCTTACAGCATTCATATGGGGAACATCATTTATAGCTCAAAGCAAGGGCGTTGAGCTCATTACTCCTCTTGCTTTCAACGGCATACGCAGCATACTTGGCGGAATTGTTCTGCTGCCGGTAATTACACTGCTTGACCGAAGCAAAATAAAAAAAGGCGAGGCTGTTCAGCCGATTAACAGACAGTTAATAGCCGGTGGAATAATATGCGGAGTTCTTCTGTGCCTTGCAAGCACATTGCAAACTGCAGGAATGGTATACACAAGTCCCGGAAAATCAGGATTTATAACCGCATTATATATGGTAATAATTCCGATAATCGGAATATTCATCGGCAAGCGCCCACGACCTGTTATACTTCTCTCGGTTGCTGTGGCGGTATGCGGACTGTATCTGATGTGCATTGATTCTGACCTCGCAATAAACAAAGGTGACATTCTTACATTAATATGTGCAATTGTGTTCTCAGGACACATTCTCGCTATCGACCACTTCTCACCTAAGGTTGACGGAGTAAAGCTTTCATGTCTGCAATTCTTTGTATGCGGATTTATAAATCTGATATGTATGTTCTGCTTCGAGGAGCCTGAACTGAAACCAATTCTCAACTGTTGGATGTCTATAGGCTATTCCGGCATTATGTCGTGCGGAGTTGCATACACACTTCAGATAGTCGGTCAGAAATACACTGATCCGACATCTGCCTCAATCCTGATGAGTCTTGAATCAGTTTTTGCAACCCTCTCAACGGTTGTACTTGTTGCGTGCGGCTGGAATCTAACGGGCGGCACGCTTGATATGCGTGAAATTTCAGGCTGTGTGCTTATGTTTATTGCAATCCTGCTTGTACAGCTTCCTGACAGACAAAAAATAAAATAATTCCAATTTATGTATAAAAACGTCAGATATTGTCACAAAACAGCTTGACAATATTCGCTAACTATGTTACCATATTATTAACATTCTATGAACAACTAAGGAGGTTAAAATGAAAAATTTTAACAAAAAAACACTATTTTCCACCTTACTTGTAATGCTTGTTATGTTTGCGACATCACTTGTTGCATTCGCATCAGGCGACGGCGAGGAGGTAGTAAGCAACTACTACGCAACATTCTGGGCGCTTGTTCCGCCATTGGTAGCTATCGTACTTGCTCTTATCACAAAGGAAGTTTATTCTTCACTTTTTATCGGTATCGTACTGGGCGGCTTACTTTCGGCAAACTGGCACCCGGTATCGGCACTTGACAACATTTTAAATGAAGGTATTATTTCAGCCGTATCAGGCACAGCCGGAATTTTCGTATTCCTTGTAATCCTCGGTGCAATGGTGGCATTGGTTAATAAGGCAGGCGGCAGTGCTGCATTCGGACGTTGGGCTGAAACTCATATCAAAACACGTGTCGGCGCAACTCTTGCCACATTCGTACTTGGTGTGCTAATATTCATCGACGACTACTTCAACTGTC
>CAYMCT010000327.1:0-1527 GCA_964389075.1 uncultured Lachnospiraceae bacterium | reverse complement strand
GTTAATTAAATTTGCGGGTGTAGCATACAGCGGAGCCGAGGCAAAGGATATGGTAATAAACGGCTGTGCATCGGTAAACGGTGAGCTTTGCACTATGCGGGGTAAAAAAATCCGACCGGGGGATGTTGTAACACTTGAATTTGCAGATGCAGAGTTTGAAATTACGGTGATATAATGCATATAAAAAAACTGACTCTAACAGGCTTTCGCAACTATGAATCGGCGGAACTGGAATTTTCACCGCTGACCAATGTTATATATGGCAACAATGCACAGGGAAAAACGAATATACTTGAAGCTGTGTACCTGTTTGCACAGGGTAGAAGCCACAGAGCGAAAACTGATAAGGAGCTTGTGAGGTTCGGTGAGGATTTTGCAAGGCTTGCGATTGAGTTTGAAGACAGCGAGCGAAGCTACACCGCACAGATGCAGATACTGAAAAACGGAAAAAAATCCGTTTCAGTAAATTACGTGCATATCCTGAAGCTGAGCAAGCTTATGAACTATCTCAATGTTGTTATGTTTTCGCCCGAGGATCTGAACATTGTGAAAGGCTCGCCGAATGTGAGAAGACGGTTCATCGACAGTGCGGTAAGTCAGATGTACCCTTCATATCTTGCGTCGCTTATGGAGTATAACAAGGTGCTTAATCAGAAGAACAGTCTGCTGAGGACCTTGAAGTACCAAGGCAAAATGTCGGACCCGACACTGTCGGTGTGGAATGAACAGCTGGCACGGTGCGGTGCGAAAATAATGCAGGCGAGAATATCCTTTGTTGAGCATATAAACAAAGCCGCACAAGCTGTTCAGAGGGAAATATCCGGCGAGGGACTTAATATAAGATATATGCCAAGCATAAGATGTGAAGATATATCGTGGGAATCGCTGTACGGATATTTTGAAGAACGAACCGCACGTGAGATTGATATGGCATCGACACAGTACGGCGTGCAGCGTGATGATATTGAAATCTTTGTGAATAACAGAGAAGCAAAGCTTTTCGGGTCGCAGGGACAACAGAGAACTGCGGCATTGAGTATGAAGATTGCTCAGGCTGACTATATAAAGGATACGAAGGGTGAATACCCCGTGCTTTTGCTCGACGACATAATGAGCGAGCTTGATATTAGCCGAAGAATGTATTTATCGGAACGAATAAAGGATAAGCAGGTGCTTATAACCTCAACCGATACCGATTTAATAGATAAAACTACCGATACAAGGCTGTTTCAGATTCGAAACGGAATGGTGATATAGATGTTTTTAAGGATAAGCAATAATTGTGTTATATCCAAATCCGATATTATAGGCATATTTGATATGGATAACACCACGGTATCACGTCAGGGCAGAGATTTTCTGCCTGATGCGGAGCGTAACGGATTGTTGGTATATTCGGCAGATGACCTGCCCAAATCATATGTTGTAACAGAATATGAAGGAAAAAAACAGATTTATCTTTCGTCGCTTTCGTCGAAAGTACTTATAAACCGTGCAAAATCGGGAAGTCTTATGGTGTAGAAAGGA
>CAYMCT010000326.1:0-1537 GCA_964389075.1 uncultured Lachnospiraceae bacterium | reverse complement strand
ATATTGGATATAGCATTGCCGGTGCTTTGCACTTCGGTTATATGCTCAGCTATTTCCGCTTGTGATACGTCCGTTCTGCGGCAGAGCCTTATACGAGCCGGACTCAGTGAAGAAAAAGCAAGATTTGTTTTTGGTGCGTATACCGGCTATGCAATGACGGTTTTAAATCTCCCGTCAGGGCTGTTGGCTACCATTGGAGTAAGCATAATTCCCATAATTTCGGGCGCTGTTGCCGTACAAGATAAAAAGCGTATCCGTTCTGTTTCGGCACGTGCATTGAAGCTTTCTGCATTTACCGGGTTCTGCGCCGCAGTAGTTCTGTTCTTTTTCAGTGACTTTATTCTGAATATATTATTTAAAAATACTTACAGCACTCATATGCTTCAGCTCGCTTCACCATCAGTTTTATTCATTTGCATTATGCAGCTGTCAGGCGCTATTCTCCAGGCTATGGGGTATATCGGCACAGCATTTATATCATCTGTCAGCGTGGCGTTGATAAAATTGAGCTGTTCGGCTGTTCTTGCATCTCGTCCGGAGCTCAATATATACGGCGCTATAATAGGTACAAATATAGCATTTTTTGTAGGAATGGTGATGAACCTGACGTTTTTGAAATTAAAAATAAGATATTGACTAAATTAATAATATGTGTTATACTATAAATACCACACAAACTTAATAAAACTCTGCAAGGTTTGTTTTTTTATTTCGATAAAAATGCAAGCTCTATTTTGGCATTCCTTGTAGTGTTAAAAGTTTGTGTGGTAACAACGTGAGCCTTGCATTTTTTGTGCATGGTTCGCCATGCACTTTTTTAGTTTGCGGACTATAAAAGTGTATGAATGCATTGCTCTACGCAGCGACACAAAACACAAGCGAGGGACGGTTTTTCCGTCCCTCGCTTGTGTTATCAGCGTATAAAACTTGTTTTGTTTCCTGTTTCGGCTATAGGCATATCAATACCGGCATTTTTTCCGGCTTCGATACACTCTATAAGCCATGCCATATTTTTGCCGAGGTTACGCATAGTCTGTAATCCTTCTTCATCTTTCAGGACATCTTCAGGAGTGTTACCGTGTACCATGTTCCAATATGTAGAGGAAACAACAGGCATCTGGCGGATAGTGAAATATTTGTTGAGTCCGTCAAGTGCGGCTGTTGTTCCGCCTCGACGTGCCGATGCAACTGCTGCCGCAGGCTTATGTGCCAGTGACGGGCATATTCCGAACAGTCTGTCAAGCAGACTGTATACAGAGCCGTTTGGCGATGCATAGTAAACGGGTGTTCCTACAACAAGTCCGTCACATTCTGCCATTTTAGCTGAAATCTCATTCACACCATCGTCGAACACACATTTTCCTGAGGCTTTACAACCACCGCAGGCTATACAGCCGTGAATAGCTTTGTTTCCAATCCATACAATCTCTGAATCTACTCCGTTTTCGTTCAGCGAACGGGCAACCTCACTAAGAGCAGTAAATGTGCATCCGCTTTTGTGCGGACTGCCGTTGATAAGTAATACTTTCATAACAGT
>CAYMCT010000325.1:0-1541 GCA_964389075.1 uncultured Lachnospiraceae bacterium | reverse complement strand
ATTTTTTGCTTTATCCGCAAGACCAACTCTCTCAAGTGCCGCCATAGCACGCTCACGCTGTTCACGGTCGCTGCATCCGCCGTATAACAGCGGAAGCTGTACATTTTCAAGTACCGTAAGCTTCGGAATGAGATTATACTGCTGAAATATGAAGCCAAGCATTTTATTTCTCACATCTGCAAGCTCATCTTCCGTATAATGGCTTATTTCTTTTCCGTTAAGCTTATAGCTGCCGCTTGTTGGAACATCAAGACAGCCTATAATATTCATACAGGTTGATTTACCCGATCCGGACGAACCTACTATAGCTACAAATTCACCCGGATCTATTTTGAGAGAGATACCGTCAAGTGCGTGTACCTCACTCTCTCCCATATGATATATTTTATAAATATCTGTCAGTTCAATTAAATGAGGCATATTTCATACCCCCTTATCTCATACCGCCGGGCATTCCACCGCCCATACCACCGCGGTTGCCGCCGGACATTCCGCCGCCCATACCACCGGGCATTCCGCCGCCCATACCGCCGGGCATTCCGCCGCCCATCGGCATACCTTGCATAGTCTGTGTTTCTGCCGAACCCTGAGCCTCTGCTCCTGATGCACGCTTAGCTCCGCATATCTCATCTCCCTCGCTAAGCCCGCTCTTTATCTCAATAAACACCGAATCCGTAGCACCGGTTTCTACCTGTACCGAGCAGTATCCATCAGGCGCCATATCATTTTCTTCAGTCTTGTCGCCTTTTACGAAAACTCTGTTTCCACGCTGAACAGCCGCAACCGGCACCGCTAAAACATCCTCAGCCTTTTCAACCTCAATTACGCAGTCAACATTCATACCCGGCAGAAGATCACCGTATTCCGAAATCGTAATATCAACGGGATATGTCGTAACACCGTTGGATGATGTACCGTTTACACCAACCTTTGTTACCTCTCCCTCGAACATTCCGGCAACAGCATCTGCAGTTATTGCAACCTTCTGTCCCACCTTGATGTCGTGGATTTCTGATTCGTCTATAGTAAGCTGAATCTTGAGTGTTGACATATCGTAAATAACCGCCATTGGTTCGCTTGACGATGCATTATTCTGTTCAATCTTATCGCCTGCTTTTTTGTTTTTTGTAATAATAGTACCGTCAATCGGTGCTTTTATGTTATAGTCATCAAGATTTTCCTGAGCAGTTTCAAGTGAATTTTTTGCGTTGTTCAATGAAAGCTCCGCAGACTGGATTGATGAATCAAGTGAATATGTATCGCTGTTCATTATGACCTTTTCAAGCGAATCGTATGCTTCATCAAGCGACATTTTTGCATTGTTCAGTGTCGCTTCTGCGTTTTTCAGACTGTTATAGGCCGAATCCGAATCAATCAGCCCAACCACCTGTGACGGTGTTACATAGTCGTTATTATCAACATAAAGCTCCTTAAGCGTACCTGATACCTTTGCAGTTATATAGCCCTCTTCAAAACATTCGAGTGTGCCGAGGTCGGAGCAGGCAATTCCGTTTATAATCGCCGACGCTCGCTCTCCGCCG
>CAYMCT010000324.1:0-1546 GCA_964389075.1 uncultured Lachnospiraceae bacterium | reverse complement strand
GTTATAAGACTGTACCCCATCATATCTGCCATTACTCGCTTTGACGGAAGCTTTTCTTCTGCCTTGTACTCGCCACTGATTATCCTGTTTTTTATGGTCTGGTAAAGTTCAAAGTATTTTTTCATCTGGTTATATAAAAAACTCCTGTTTTGATTATTTACATAGTATCACAATTAGATTATAATACAAACAATAAGATTTGTAAAGGGGAAATTCAAATGAGCTACAAAAAACTTCTTACTATACAGGATATTTCGTGCGTAGGACAGTGTTCACTCACAGTCGCACTTCCAATAATTTCAGCTTGCGGAATAGAAACGTGTGTTCTTCCGTCAGCAGTGCTTTCAACGCATACGGCAGGTTTTTCAGGCTATACGTTCCGTGACCTTACAGAAGATATGCCTGCTATAAAAGAGCATTGGAATAAAGAGGGAATCAAATTTGATGCTATCTACACAGGCTATCTCGGAAGTACAAAGCAGATAGAGTACGTTGCAGACATTTTCAGGGATACTGCAAAGGAAGATGCAGTTACTATTGTTGACCCTGCATTCGCCGACAACGGAAACCTTTATCCCGGATTTGATTCTGAATTTGTAGAGGCAATGAAAGGACTTTGTGCAAAGGCTGATTATATAATACCAAACCTCACCGAGGCTTGTTTCCTTACCGGCACAGAATACAGAACTAAATACGACAAAGCTTATATTGACAGTATAATAGAAAAGCTCCTTTGTATGGGCTGTAAAAATATCATATTCACAGGAATATCATATCACGATGACAAAACAGGAGTTCTTGTGTGCGAAAGCGGAAGCAATTCATACTACGAGCACGACCTGTTAAAGAACAGCTGCCACGGCACAGGTGATATATATGCATCAGCGTTCGTAGGTGCGCTTATAAGAGGTAACAGTGCATACGATTCGGCAAAAATCGCAGCAGACTACACCGTTGAGTGTATAAAGGCAACCGCAGAGGAGGAAAATCACTGGTACGGAGCAAAATTCGAGCCCGTATTATTAAAGCTTATTGAAATGTTGAGTTAAAAATAGCGTAGCAGTCATTAAACTGCTACGCTAAAAAAGTCTAATTTTGCGAAGTCGCATCACTCTCGCAACTCTTTTCGGTTATTACTCTGTGATAATATTAATTGTCTGGGCATCTCCGTCCCATTCAATATCAAAATCAACCGCATCGGCAATATCTCTTATCTTGAAATATGAGCTTCCGTTAATATTATATGCAGTTATTGCGGTTTCCTTGTTATTTACAAATATCGGAGTACTGTTTTCAATTACGTTCAGATACTCGCCTATATCGCCCGAAAGCTCGCCGCCAATCGGAACATAATCTGCTCCCGGTACAATCTTTATGGCATTGTTTACGCTGTCCCATTCAACATTGAAGCGCTTGTCTGAATTGCTGAGAAGCATAGCTATGTCACGTATTTTGAAATAGTTCGCATCGTTTACCGTATAGCCGTGTACGGTTACCTTCTCGCCGTCCACTCTCAGGTCGGCACTTGAACGTGTAGCTGAAATAG
>CAYMCT010000323.1:0-1561 GCA_964389075.1 uncultured Lachnospiraceae bacterium | reverse complement strand
CTTTGCGATAAGTGCATTAACCTGTGCCTTCTCTGATGTGCCGCCTAAGCCTACACGTCTTGCGATGTCTGCATATCTTCTCATTGCTTCTTTTTCATGAGCATTGTACTTTATAACGTACGGAAGATATATAGCGTTAGCACAGCCGTGCGGAATATGGCCTGTTGAGAATGCCGCACCTGTCTTGTGTGCCATTGAGTGAACTATACCGAGCAATGCGTTTGTGAACGCCTGACCTGCAAGGCACTGTGCATAGTGCATCTGCTCTCTTGCATCCATATCCTTGTTGTATGACTGCGGTAAATAATCAAATACCATCTCTATTGCTTTGATTGCAAGCGGGTCTGTGAACGGGTTGTTAAGTGTTGAAACATATGCTTCAACAGCATGAGTAAGTGCGTCCATACCTGTATATGCAACCTGTGTTACAGGGAGTGTTTCAACCAATGCAGGGTCAACAATTGCAACGTCAGGTGTTATCTCATAGTCAGCAAGCGGATATTTTATACCTTTTGCATAGTCTGTGATTACTGAGAACGCTGTAACCTCTGTAGCTGTTCCTGATGTTGACGGAATTGCACAGAAAAGAGCCTTCTTTCTGAGCTTCGGGAAGTTAAACGGTATGCATAACTCCTCAAATGTTGTTTCAGGATACTCGTAGAATGCCCACATAGCCTTAGCTGCGTCAATTGGTGAACCGCCGCCTATTGCAACAATCCAGTCCGGTTCAAATTCTGTCATTGCAGCTGCACCCTTCATAACTGTTTCAACTGACGGGTCAGGTTCGACTCCTTCAAATATACGAACCTCCATACCTGCTTCCTTGAGATATGCTTCTACCTTGTCGAGAAAGCCGCCCTTTCTCATTGAGCTGCCGCCTGTTACAACAATAGCCTTTTTTCCTGAAAGGTTCTTCAGATTTTCTAAAGCATCCTTTCCGAAATACATATCTCTTGGTAATGTAAATCTTGCCATAATTCATGCCTCCTAAGAAATAAATCGAGGTGTGTTAATTTCTTAACACACCTCGATTATATCACTATCCATATAAAATTGCAATAGCTTTTGGAAAAAACTTATAAAAATTTTATGACTTTTTATTCTTCAAAGTAAAGTCTTTCGACATCTGTACAGCGACCGCTTTCCTCATCTACTGTAAATATACATCCGCAGAACTGACCTTTGCCTGTGGCAATTTCAAATTTTTGCGGCATACCCGTAACAAACCTGTTTACGATTATAGTTTTGTTCATACCGAGCACAGAATCAGAAGGACCTGTCATACCAAGGTCGGTTATATATCCTGTTCCGCCGGGAAGTATTTTTGCATCGGCAGTCTGTATATGCGTATGGGTTCCGAAAACCGCACTTACCTTTCCGTCAAGGTAATAGCCCATAGCCATTTTTTCAGAAGTAACCTCTGCGTGAAAGTCTACAATGATAATTGGAGTTACTTTTGAAATTTTCTCTATTTCACGCATTGCCGCATCAAAAGGAGAATCGCACGGCGGCTGCATATTAACCTGCCCCGAAAGATTTATTATACCTACTTTTACGCCGT
>CAYMCT010000322.1:0-1562 GCA_964389075.1 uncultured Lachnospiraceae bacterium | reverse complement strand
GTTTTTCGCCGCCATTTCGCAGAATGTCGGGAAATCCATATGACTGTCATCGTTTGCACCGTCTGAAATCGCACGCAAAACACAGAACGGTACATTGTTCATTGTACATACATGACCTATTGACGCACCCTCCATTTCAGCCGCCGCACCGCCGAACACATTTATAAGCTTTTCTCTCTGTTCAGGCGTTGAAATAAACTGATCGCCCGAAACGATTGTGCCTGTGACAGTATGTATACCAAGCTCCGATGTTGCATTTTCCAATGCGTTTATAAGGCTTATATCGCAGTCCATATATACTCTGTCAAGACCTGTTATAAATCCCGGCTCGTCGCCGAGTGCGGTTGTATCCATATCATGCTCCGCAACCTTGCTTGCAATTACAACATCACCGATTTTAAGCGACGCATCAAGTCCACCGGCAACGCCGATATTCATCAAAGCATCAACATTATATTTCAAAATCATCGTCTGTGCAGTTACAGCGGCATTTACCTTGCCCACGCCTGCAACAGCAACCACAACATCGGTATTGCTTATCTTTCCGCAGTAGAAGTCTACTCCCGAAAATGTATCAACCGATACATTTTCCATAATCGCTTTAAGTCCTTCGACCTCAACCGACATTGCACCTATTATTCCTATCATTTCTAAACACCTCCGAGTATATGTTTTTATAATTTCCGCAAAATAATAACATCTATGAAAGGATGATATTATGAAAAAACGTATAAATAACGACAAGCTGCTTGATGTTATGGAATTCGGGCTTGACGATAATGCGGTTTCACATACCGAAACAACAGGGCTTATCCCTTCAGCACCCGAAAACGGACACGAACTCGAATCCTATAAAGACATCAACAAGTATCAGCAAAAACCGATGTCTAATCAAAAATCTTAACAGCTACCGCCATACAGTAGCTTTTATCCTGTATGGCGATATCCTGTACATAATATTTTTCACCGTTCAGCACTACATTATCACAGCTTACATCAATTTTTGATAAGCCAAGCGAAATACCTGTCCCCTCAGCTTTCAAAACAGCCTCTTTCCTTGCCCAGATACGCATAAACCAGTCACGTGAGCCATCGTTTGTTTTAAGCTCGTTTTCAGTGAAATATTTTTCGGCTAATTTCATATTCGGCGTTTTAATTTCCTGTACATCCACGCCCACGGGCGATTTTGCCATCGCACATACCGCTATATCCCCTGAATGTGATAAGCTGAAATGCACATCCTGCCTGTCGGCAAAATAAGGCTTGCCGTTTTCGTCCGCTTTGTATTCGAGCGGAAACACATCTGTAAGCTCCAGTTTCTTTGCAAGTGAAATGAGAGCCACTTCCGCCGCTAACGACTGTTTTCGGGCGGCTTCTGATTTAATTAAGCTTATTCTGTTTTTTCTGTATTCGGAAATTTCATTTTCATTAACAGATATTTCTGAAACATCTGCATAACAGATATCCACACCGAAATCTGCCGTAATATAATTATACATTACTTAACCCAGTCTTCCCATTCGTAATCTTCTTTGTTTGCGAGCATATAATCCTTGGTAAGC
>CAYMCT010000321.1:0-1602 GCA_964389075.1 uncultured Lachnospiraceae bacterium | reverse complement strand
CAGCGTGATTCTTATTATTATGCTACATACCGTCTGCCTATGGCAATGACATACGGAAAAGAAGAAGTAAGATTCTATATTGAGCATTTCGGAGATTACAGTGCGTATTCAGCGAACGGCTTTGCAACAGCGTCTGAATATTCACGTCAGATGTATAAGCTTATAACTCATACAGGTGCGAAGTACCGTCCGCAGGAAGACGATAAGTCGGGAACAACCCCAAGATATGACTTGGGTGCAATCAAGGTTTCACCAAATGGTCTTTCACCGTATGACTATATAGTAAACGAAATGAATGCATCGATAGAGGAAATCCTGAAGAGCCAGAACTATGGCCCGCAATGGGAGGAATCGGTAAAAGCAGGACGTTCACCGGCAGGTGCAACGGGAGCTGTAGTTGAGGGAACAAACTCGTTCAATCACGGAACATGGGAAAACTGGAAGAGTACACATTATGCAAAATGTATCGGTTCAAACGGTGAAAATATCAAAGGCTTCCGTGCCGCTGCAATGGCATATAACAGAGAGTGGTCAAACCATTATAAGGATCAGGAAATTGTAGACCGTGCAGTTGCTTGGATTGACTACTATGTAAGAGCACAGGGCTCAGACGGCGGCTGGCAGAACAGTACCTATAAAACATGGATAGGCGGACCTGACAGAATGACAAGTGAGCTACAGATGGAGGCAGGCGAGCGTGCTATAGGTGAGGTTCTGATTGAACTCTGGGAGCCTATAAGCAAAGGCGGTTATCTTGATGAGTTGATGGATGATGATAACAACCCGGATACTCCTATGATACCGAGAAAACAGGCATACGTGAATATGTACCAGAAAGCTACAAACTACCTGATGAACGTAATGCAGAGACGAACAGCGGTTAATCAGGATTTGTTCTGTATAACCTCAGCTGCGGCATTCCAGGCAGCGCTTAAAAAGATTGATTCTTCAAAGTGCGTAAACAACGAAGTGTTTATGCAGTGGGTATATTCAGGCGCAGGTATAACACTTGCACCGCACGGCAGTATGCAATTCTCGCCAAAGGGCTTGTCACTTGAAACACACGGACATTTAAGCGGTTCGTATGACGGTAACTACGGCCCTCACGGTGCGTCAATCGTAACAGACCTTGCATATATACTCAATGATGATAGACTGAAGCAGAAATCAATAAATGCACAGAATGCACTTACATTCTTTACTGAAACAATTCAGAATCATGAAAACTATATAGGTATCAGACGTGAGTATACAATTAACACACGTAACTATAAGGGACCGGGTCTTATTGAATATGCTGCATGGAACAATTTCTCTGCGGCAGGCTTTGGTTCAAAGGATTCTGTCCGTGCGATGGAGCTGTTCATTGAATACGGCGAAATTTATCTTAACTCGCTTGTTGATGACAGACAGCTTTTGTATTATACAATCCGCAATTTCGACTATCTTGGTGACGAGGTAAAGAAAGCATCGGAAGGATATAAGACATATGCAGATATAAAAGGTATACAGGAAGAAGCGGCGATTGTAACTCTTGCATGGAAGGGTATAATTGAAGGTGTTAATGAATCCAATTTTGCACCTAATACTAAGATTGACGAA
>CAYMCT010000320.1:0-1624 GCA_964389075.1 uncultured Lachnospiraceae bacterium | reverse complement strand
AGATACATATGAATGACCATTCATATGTTGTAAATGAAAGGACTGAATACTATGAAAACGGTGTATTTAGATAATAATGCAACAACAAGCATTTCAAAAGAGGTTGTTGAAGCTATGATGCCGTATCTTACAGATATATGGGGAAATGCCTCCTCTGTTTTCTATGAAACAGGTCAGAAAGCAGAAGCGGCATTAGCTGAGCTCAGACAGAGCGTTGCAAACAATATCGGTGCGGCTCATACCAAAGAGGTATACTTCACCGCTTCAGGCTGTGAAGCTGATAACTGGGCAATCAAGGGTATTGCAAGTGCATACAGACGCAAAGGTAACCACATAATCACAACCAAGATTGAGCATCACGCAGTTTTGGGAACCTGTGAATTTTTGGAAAAGAACGGATACGAAGTAACATATCTTGATGTTGATAAAGACGGTCTTGTAAGTGTGGCTGATGTAGAAGCAGCAATCACAGACAAAACGATACTTATATCTATTATGACAGCAAACAACGAAATTGGCTCAATTATGCCTATCAAGGAAATTGCAAACGTAGCAAAAAAGCATAAGGTTATATTCCATACCGATGCAGTTCAGGCTATAGGTCATATGCCTATTAATGTGCAGGAGCTCGGAGTTGATTTGATGTCGATTTCGGCACACAAATTCCACGGTCCCAAGGGCGCAGGAATGCTCTATATCCGTAACGGCGTAAGAATAGATAATCTTATACATGGCGGCGGTCAGGAGCGTGGCAAAAGAGCCGCAACAGAGAACCTTGCCGGTATTGCAGGTCTTGCAAAGGCACTTGACACAGCCGTAAAGGACCTTGACAAAAACATTGCGCATATGACAAAGATGCGTGACAGACTCATAACCGGAATAAAGGAGCGTATTGATTATATCAAGCTGAACGGTCCTGACGATGAACGCCGGCTTTGCAATAACGTAAACTTCTCATACGAGTTCATTGAGGGCGAAAGCATACTGATGCTTTTAAACCGTCACGGAATATGTGCATCAAGCGGAAGTGCCTGTGCATCGGGCTCACTTGACCCGTCACATGTTCTGCTTGCTATCGGTGTCCCCCACGAGATTGCACACGGTTCAATCCGTTTCAGTGTCGGCGAAGACACAACCGAAGAAGAAATCGACTACACGCTTGAAGTAATGCCAAAGATAATAGACCGTCTACGGGCAATGTCGCCTATGTACGAAGCATTCGAGGACGGGAAATTAGAATCCTTTACAAAGAAGCTATAAGGAGGAAAGAATTTATGTACAGTGAAAAGGTTATGGACCATTTTGAAAATCCGAGAAATGTAGGTAAGCTTGCAGATGCAAACGCAATCGGCGAAGTTGGAAACGCTACCTGCGGTGATATAATGAAGATATATATGAAAATTGAGGATAACATCATAAAGGATGTAAGCTTCAAAACCTTCGGCTGCGGTGCAGCTATAGCAACAAGCTCAATGGCAACAGAGCTTGTAAAGGGAAAAACTATTGAGGAGGCACTGCAGCTGACAAACAAAGCTGTTATGGAAGCTCTCGACGGTCTCCCGCCGGCTAAGGTTCACTGCTCTGTGCTTGCGCAGGAGGCAATCCACGCAGCGCTCAAGGACTA
>CAYMCT010000319.1:0-1646 GCA_964389075.1 uncultured Lachnospiraceae bacterium | reverse complement strand
AGATGGATCGCTAACTGTAACCCTGAGCTTACAAAGCTTATCGACGAAACAATCGGTAAGGGCTGGCTGAAGGATGCAGACAAGCTCGCAGGTCTTGCCAAGTATGCTAAAAATGCTACATTCCAGAAGAAGTTTGATGCTATCAAGCGTGCAAACAAGGCGATGGTAGCTGATTACATCTTAGAGCATAACGGAGTTAAGGTAAATCCTGATTCAATATTCGACATTCAGTGTAAAAGACTTCACGAGTATAAGCGTCAGATGATGAACATACTCCACATTATTGTTGAGTATAACAGAATTCTTACAGATCCGGCTTATGCTGAGAACTACTATCCGAAGACATATATCTTCGGTGCTAAGGCGGCTCCGGGCTATAAGAGAGCAAAGACTATCATCAAGCT
This sequence comes from uncultured Lachnospiraceae bacterium, assembly GCA_964389075.1. Classification (GTDB taxonomy): domain Bacteria; phylum Bacillota; class Clostridia; order UBA1381; family UBA1381; genus Ornithomonoglobus. The sequence goes on along the minus strand of CAYMCT010000319.1, from coordinate 1,242 downwards.
TATCAACTCAGTTGGCGAAATGATAAACAACGATGCACGTATAAATGATAAGATTAAGGTAATCTTCATTGAGAACTACGGTGTATCAATCGCAGAGAAGCTTGTAACAGCTGCTGACGTTTCAGAGCAGATTTCAACAGCAGGTAAGGAAGCTTCGGGTACAGGTAATATGAAGTTTATGCTCAACGGTGCCGTAACAATCGGTACAATGGACGGCGCTAATGTTGAGATGTATGAGCAGGTTGGCGAAGATAACATCTATATCTTCGGCTTGCGTTCAGAAGAGGTAGACGCAAGATTGCGTATGCCGGGCAGTGATGAGGTTAAGAACATCTATGCAACAAACGCAGGCTTGAGAGGTGCGCTTGAGCAGCTTATTAACGGCTCAATCGTTCCGGGCAACACAAACATCTTTATGGACTTGTACAACACACTTCTCTTCGGTGACTACGGATATCCTGATACTTATATGGTTCTTCGTGATTTCGAGGCATATATGCAGACACACGAGCAGATTTCAAAGGACTATCAGGACAGAAAGAAGTGGATTGCAAAGCAGATTATGAACACTGCTATGTCAGGCTTCTTCTCAAGTGACCGTACAATAAACGAGTACAACGAGAAAATCTGGCACTTGACACCTATTAAATAATTGAATTTAAAATGAACCGAACCCCTGACGGATTTCGGTTCATTTTTTTGTTTGTCCGCTCACTAAAAATGTTGTCCGTCACTTCTGAATTGACCTGTGATACAATAGACATTAAAGGAGTTGATACAGATGCGAATAATAACGGACGAAATGATAAAAAAATACAGGAAACAGCTTGAAACAGAGGAAAAAAGCAAAAACACAATAGAAAAGTATATATACGATGTAACAGCATTTAAAGAATGGGCAGTAAATATAAACAAAGACATTATAATGCAATATAAATCGGAACTGATAAAGCGATATGCCCCTGCAAGCGTAAATTCAATTCTTTCATCACTTAACAGCTTTTTTGAATTTAACGAATGGTATGAATGTAAGGTAAAAACATTAAAAATTCAAAGAAAGATATTTACATCAAGCGAAAAGGAATTAACCAAGTCGGAATACGAACGGCTTTTATGTGCTGCAAAGAAAAAGAAAAATAAACGCTTGTATTACCTTATGCAGACAATATGCTCAACAGGGATACGTGTTTCAGAAGATATATAATGTAAAGGGCGATGGGCAGAAATACCCATTGACTTAAT
>CAYMCT010000318.1:0-1649 GCA_964389075.1 uncultured Lachnospiraceae bacterium | reverse complement strand
TAAATGTATATGATGCAGAGGGTAACTATCTGGGTACAACAGGCAATGTTGCATGGGGAGCTTCATGTTCACCTACATACTATTCAATCGGTATTGCAAACGCAAGCACCGGTTCAATCGACTTCAATAACTACAAGGCATATTACCCTGTAGCTGACGAGAGCACATATACTCTCACAACAACAATGGACACACTTTCAATCCCGAACGGTGACAGTGCAGAGCTTGTTGCAGCACTCAAGACAGCTGACGGTTATGATTTAACAGGTGCTGCTACATGGACAGTTCTTGAAGATGATATGCAATCAGGTGTTATAGTAACTCCCGATGAGGCAGATTCGCACAAGGCAACTGTAACTCTTGCAGAGGGTGCAGAGGCAGGTACAGCAACAGTTCAGGTTAACATCGGCGGTTATACAAAGACAGTTGAGCTTAACATCACATCATCAGCAGAGAGCGTTAAGTTCACAGAGTCAAAGACAAGCGTTTCAATTCCGCTTGATACAGCAAAGATAGAGGAAGTTAAATACGAAGCTATCGTTATAGACGGCGAGGGCAACGACCTTGAAAGAGAAGTTACATACGCAGTTTATGACAAGACAAACAGCGAAGCTTACACATTACCTGAGGGCATCACATTTGATGCAGAAACAGGCACACTTTCAGTAACAGCAGCTGCAAAAGCATGTACTTTCGTTATCAGAGCAACGAGTACAAATACTGACGACGAAACAATCTCAAAGTCAGTTAAGGTAACAGTTCACGGTCTTGCATTCGACTTCGGTGCAGGTACAGATGAAGATTTGGCTGAGGGCTATACAGCGGTTACAGCTGATACAGGCTATACAGAGACAAGAGGCTACGGTATAACAGGTACAGTAACAGCCGGCGGAACTGCATCACTTGAAGATGCTAACACAGACTATCTTGAAGGTGCAATGACCTTTAAGGCAAACGTTCAGTCAGGTAAGCTTTACACTGTAGATATTACATATCAGGGTACGCTTATGGCAGAGCCTGTAAATAACGAGCTTACTGCATATACATTAGGTACAAATGAAACACTTACAACAGCATCATATACTGTTCCTGTAATCGATGATGTGCTTGAACTCAGTGTATCAGCTACAGATACAGCTGCAGCACAGATTGCATCAATCGTTATCACAAAGAACGCAGATAAGGAACCAAACACAAAGCCGTCACTTTATGTAATAGGTGACTCAACTTTATCAAACAATGGTTCATGGGGATACTGGCTCAGCCATAACACAGACAGATTCCCTGAATTGTACGATGTTGCGGACATACATATCTGCGGTCGTGGCGGTTCAAATCTCAGCAAGTATTATACAAGCAGCGACTTCCTTAACAAGATTCTTTTGAATGTAAAACCGGGCGATGTTGTATCACTTGGTAATATGGGTACAAACGGCGGTGCAACTGCATTGTTCGAGGAAAATGTTAATTATTACCTTGACGCTGTAGAAGCACTTGGTGCGAAGATTATACTTCATTCATACTCACCGCACGGACCTGTAACAGGAAGCGGCTATGAAAGCGGATATGATTCAACAACACAAACATTTGAATCATACAGAAAAGATTCATATGATAATATCATCAGAGCTGTTGCTGAAGAAAGAGCA
>CAYMCT010000317.1:0-1666 GCA_964389075.1 uncultured Lachnospiraceae bacterium | reverse complement strand
AGAACGGGCGACTGTGTTGTATCAGCTGTAATTGCTGATAGTGATAAAGAAATTCTTGCAGTAACTGAAGGCGGATACGGAAAACGTACTGATCTTTCAGAGTACCGTATACAGTCAAGAGGCGGTAAGGGTATATTCACATATAAGCTTAGCGAAAAGACCGGTAAGGTAACAGGACTTGTATCAGCTACAGACGAGGACGACCTTATGCTCATCACATCAGAGGGTGTTGTTATACGAATGCACGTTGATGAAATCAGCAGAGTTGGCCGTCATACCCAGGGTGTACGTCTGATGCGTCTTGCTGACGGTGTAAAGGTTGTGAGCGTGGCATTAACAGAGAGATACAAAGGGGAAGAAGCATTGGAAACTGTTGAGAATGAGTCCGAGCCGGAAGAAAATAATACTGACAGTGACGAATAAGTTTTCAGGTTAAGTATATAATGTCTATAGAAAAGGAGATTTTTATATGCGTAAATTAACAATTTTATTATTGATGCTTTGTATGTCGTTTGTACTTTGTTCCTGCGGAAAAAACGGTGCTGCAGACCGTACAGACTCACACCGTAACACGGCTGTTGATATTGAAGATTATGACGATATAAACGAGCCGGACGATGCGGTGAACACGGATAATGAGATAGAAGCCGATATAATCTTCACAAACGGTGAGATTGTTGAGCTTGAGCTGTATCCTGAGGTTGCACCGAAAACTGTTGCAAACTTTGTTAAGAACGTCCAGGAGGGCTTTTATAGCGGAACAATATTCCACAGAGTAATAGAAGGCTTTATGGTTCAGGGCGGCGGCTATGATGAGGAGTTTAACCGTAAGAGTGTATCAGAAACTGTAGAGGGCGAATTTGATGCTAACGGTATAGACAACAACCTCAAGCATACCCGTGGTGTTATCTCAATGGCTCGTACTAACGCACCAAATAGTGCGTCAACTCAGTTCTTTATTATGCACGCAGATGCACCGCATCTTGACGGTCAGTATGCAGCATTCGGCAGGGTAGTAAGCGGTATGGAGGTTATTGATGAAATAGCAGAGTCTCCGATACGGGATAATGCTCCTAACGGCCTTGCAGACGTTCCTGAAGAATTGTTTGTTATACAGGATAGAATAATAGAAACAGAAGACTAATAGAAAAAAGGTGAAGTAGAATGAATATAGAAATTATAATGGAAGACGGCGGAGTTATTAAAGCAGAGCTTTATCCTGAAACAGCGCCGATAACAGTAGAGAATTTTGTGAAGCTTATCAAAGAAGACTTCTTTGCAGGACTTGTGTTCCACAGAGTAATAGAAGACTTTATGATTCAGGGCGGCGGCTTTGATGCAGTCGGCAACCATAAGGAAGCAGATTCAATCAAGGGCGAGTTTGACGGGAACGGTGTAAAGAACGATTTAAAGCACACACGTGGCGTTCTTTCGATGGCAAGAACAATGTTCCCCAACAGTGCATCAAGCCAGTTCTTCATTATGCATCAGAACGCACCGCATCTCGACGGTCAGTATGCTGCATTCGGTAAGGTAACAGACGGTATGGACGTTGTAGACAGAATTGCAACTTGCGATACAGATTACAGCGATCAGCCGATAGTACCACAGGTAATCAAGACAATAAAAATAGCGGACTAAAACATAAGGAGATGCTCACTCGTGT
>CAYMCT010000316.1:0-1680 GCA_964389075.1 uncultured Lachnospiraceae bacterium | reverse complement strand
ACACCACGTTCAAATCCTGCAACATATACGAATCTGTTTAATGATATACGTGATGTGTTTGCTCAGACAAATGAATCAAAGATAAGAGGCTATAAATCAAGCCGTTTCAGTTTCAATGTCAAAGGCGGCAGATGCGAGGCATGTACCGGTGACGGTATTGTAAAGATAGAAATGAACTTTTTATCTGATGTTTATGTTCCTTGTGAGGTTTGTAAGGGCAAGCGTTATAATCGTGAAACGCTTGAGGTTAAGTATAAAGGAAAATCTATATATGATGTTCTTGAAATGACTGTTGATGAAGCGTTAGAGTTTTTTGAAAATATACCTAAGCTGAAACGTCGTCTTGATACAATTCAGGATGTAGGTCTTGGCTATGTGAAGCTTGGTCAGAGTTCAACAACTCTTTCAGGCGGCGAAGCACAGAGAGTTAAGCTTGCTACGGAGCTTTCACGCAGAGCGACCGGAAAGACCGTGTATATTCTCGATGAGCCTACAACAGGACTTCATTCAGCCGATGTGAAAAAGCTTATAGAAGTGCTTAACCGACTTGTTGAGGGTGGCAACACTGTAATTGTAATCGAGCATAATCTTGACGTTATAAAGACAGCAGATTATGTAATAGACCTTGGTCCGGAGGGGGGCGACGGCGGCGGAACGGTTGTAGCAACGGGAACGCCTGAGGAGGTCGCTCAATGTGAAGAATCACATACCGGCAGATATTTAAAGAAGCTTTTATAATTTAGTTAAGGGGAAATAGAAATGTTATTGAAAAAGGTTACGCCGTCGCTGCTTGCTGCAGTAATCGGTGTGGCGGTGGGGATTATTTGTGGATTTTTCGGTCAGCTTTTTAAGAATATAGAAGCTTTCCGGTCAGAACATTATCTTATACTCTTACCGTTTCTCGGTGTCATTGGAGTAATTATTCTTGTGATGTATAAGAAAATAAGCCCCAATTCGGAGCCGGGACTTAATCTTGCCATTGCCTACAATATGGGTATGGTTGATAAGGATGGTAATATCGGAAAATCCGGTGGTGAATGCAAAACAGGCACATACCCTAAAGCGTATGTGTTTATGAAGCTTTTTGCGAATACCGCAATGCTTCTGTTCGGAGCAAGTACAGGCAAGACGGGCACAATTGCAGCCTGCGGAGCTGCAATAGGTGATTACGCTGCACGGATTTTTAGGTGCAGACATCATAGTGAGGTGCTTCTGATATCCGGAATAAGTGCGGCTGTAGCAGGCATTTTCGGAACGCCGCTTGGCGGAATTTTCTTTGCCTTAGAGGTTTCGGTTGTCGGAGTGGTATTCTATAAAGCACTTATACCGGTGCTTATAAGCTCGTATACTGCTTACTATACTGCTATGCTTTGCGGATATCATTCGTTTAAGCATATTATAACTGCTGATATAAATCCGGGAGTGAAAGAGTTTCTTCTCATAATTATTTGTTCTGTGCTTTTCGGCATACTTGGCAGAATATTTGTAATAGCTATGCGTAGTGCAAAAAAGCTTTACAGTAGATTTGTGAAAAACAGATATACAGCTATTCTTATTGTCGGCACAGCAGTGGCAGGGATTCTTATCCTTGTGCATAACGGAAGATACAGCGGTACGGGTTTGTTGCTTATAGCCGGTCTTTTTAACGGCTCGGGATTTTATATGTATGATTTTGCCGTG
>CAYMCT010000315.1:0-1681 GCA_964389075.1 uncultured Lachnospiraceae bacterium | reverse complement strand
CGCCCGGCACCGGAGTGATTGCTCCGGCAACTTTTTCAGCAGATTCAAACTCAACATCACCCACTAAAGTTTTAGGTGCAATTCTGTTAATTCCGACATCAATTACAACAGCGCCCGGTTTTATCATATCACCTGTTATGAAGTTAGGAATACCAACCGCCGCAACGAGAATATCCGCACTGCGTGTTTTCTCTGCAAGGTCAACCGTCTTTGAATGACAAACAGTTACCGTACCGTTCTTATGAAGTAACAGCATTGACATAGGCTTACCGACAATATTCGAGCGGCCTACCACTACGCACTCCTTGCCCGTTACATCAATTCCCGATTCCTTTATAAGCTCCATAACTCCCGCAGGTGTACACGGTACAAAATCGTAATTGCCCGTCATTATCTTGCCCACATTGACAGGATGGAATGCATCTACATCCTTTTTCGGGTCGATTGCGTTTATGATAGCTTCATCATTAATATGCTTCGGCACAGGCAGCTGACAAAGTATGCCCGAAACAGTATTGTCGTTATTAAGCTTTTCTATAAGCTCAATAAGCTCGTCCTGCGTTGTTTCGGCAGGAAGTCTGTACTCAAACGAATTGATGCCTATATATTCACAAGCCTTTTTCTTATTGCTTACATAAACCTGGCTCGCAGGGTCATCGCCCACGAGAATTACGGCGAGTCCCGGATTTATTCCCTGTGCCTTTAGTTTTTCCACCTCTACCTTCATCTCGTCCTTTATTCTGTCGGAGACCTCTTTTCCCTTTAGCAGCATTGCCATTGTTATTATCACCTTTCTTTATCTGTTTGTTTTCGGGCGGAATTAAACAGCCCGGTCTGTATCCGATTAAATCGGTACGCCCGCAGGTTTCAAGTGCCTCACGGACAATATTATAGTTTTCAGGCTTTCTGAACTGCAATAAAGCTCTTTGCATCGCCTTTTCCTTGCCCGAACGAGGTACATAAACCTTTTTCATTGTGAACGGGTCTAACCCCGTATAGAACATACAGGTTGAAATTGTACCCGGAGTCGGATAGAAATCCTGCACCTGCTGGGGATTTATATTATTACGGCTGAGATATTCAGCAAGCCTTATCGCATCACGCACGGTTGAACCCGGATGGCTCGACATAAGATACGGAATCAGATACTGTTTCAAGCCAAGCTCGTCGTTCAGCTTGTAGAACTTTTCTGAGAACCGATTATATACCGAATTTTCAGGCTTACCCATATATTTCAGTACATTATCAGAAATATGCTCCGGTGCAACCTTAAGCTGACCGCTCACGTGATATTTCAAAAGCTCCCTGAAAAACGTATCATCCTTATCGGCTATCAGGTAATCGAACCGGATTCCCGAACGTATAAATACTTTTTTTACTCCGTCTATCTTACGGAGCTTTCTTAAAAGACCAAGATACTTTTTATGGTCTATTTTCATATTTCTGCACGGCTCGGGATACAGACAGTGTTTCTCTTTACATGCACCGTGAGTTTTCTGCTTCGCACACGCAAGCTCACGGAAATTGGCAGTAGGTCCGCCAACGTCATGTATATAGCCTTTGAAATCAGGGTCAGCGGTAAACAGCCTTGCTTCTTTTAAAAGACTTTCATCACTTCGTGATGTAACCACCCTGCCCTGATGAAACGCCAGAGCACAGAAATTACAGTTTCCGTAACAGC
>CAYMCT010000314.1:0-1691 GCA_964389075.1 uncultured Lachnospiraceae bacterium | reverse complement strand
TTTCGATTACACAATCCTCGCCTATTTTTGTATTGCCGGAAATAACCACATTTGAAGCGATTATTGTGTCCTGACCAATCTCTGCATCCGCACTTATAAAAACACTGCCGGGATTTATGATAGTCACGCCGTTTCTCATATGCTTTTTATTGATTCTGTCCTGCATTAACTCTTCAGCCTCATTCAACTGAACACGGTCGTTTATGCCTCTTATCTCGTCATTATCTGCAATTGTATAACCGCCTATCTTCAAGCCGTCATTACGCAAAATCTCAAGTGTATCAGTAAGATAATACTCGCCCTGAGCATTGTTTGGAGTAAGTCTTGAAAGTGCAGATATAAGCTCTGCTCCGTTAAATACATACATACCTGAGTTTATCTCATTGATTTTCTTTTCTTCTTCGCTCGCATCCTTCTGTTCTACTATTCTCAGAACAGAACCGTCAGCATCACGAACGATTCTTCCGTATCCGGTTGCATCAGGCAATTGCGCTGTAATAACAGTTGCACTGTTGCCGGTTTCTGTATGATATTTAACAGCCGCTTCTATGGTTTCAGAGCATATAAGCGGTGTATCGCCGTTAAGCACAACAACCATTGACTCGGGATTTATAAAATCCTGAGCCTGCATAAGTGCATGACCGGTACCGAGCTGCTCGCTTTGAATCGCTATTTCTGCATCATTTTCAATAACAGGTCTTACAATCTCTGCTTTGTGTCCGATTACAGCAACAACCTTATCAGCACCTGCGGTTCTGGATGCGTCTATTACCCAGCTTACGAGCTCCTTTCCGCATACCTTGTGAATAACCTTCGGCATTTTGGATTTCATTCTTGTACCCATACCTGCCGCTAAAATAATACTTGTAAACATCAGATCAATTCCCTTCTTGCTGTTTCTATATCGCTATTTATCTGCTTCAGAAGTGCGTCTACACCTTCAAAGCATTTTTCGCCTCTTATTCGCTGTATAAATGCAACACAAACTGTTTTATTATATATATCCCCGTCAAAATCGAGAATATGACTTTCTATCGTTATTTTATCCGCATTGAATGTAGGATTATCACCCACATTAATAACGCTCTTATACCTTTTTCCGTCAATGTATGTGTATCCCATATATACGCCGTTCTGCGGAATAATCATATCTTCTTTATATTCCACGTTTGCTGTGGGGATTCCCATTTTACGTCCGTTCTGCAAGCCTTTTACAACCTTGCCCTCAATTTCAAAAGGTCTGCCGAGCAGACTTGCCGCATGTTGCACACTGCCCGCCGCAATAAAATGGCGTATTGCAGTGCTTTTTACAGCAACACCGTTATGGTCTATTTCATCAATTACTATAACATCAAAGCCGTATTTTTTACCAAGCTCTTTCAGAACCTTTACATTGCCCTGTGCCTTATGACCGAAGCGGTAATCAAAGCCTACGCAAACTGCCGATATTTTAAGGGTTCTGATAAGCTCCTTTATGAATTCCTCCGCTGAAAGCTGCATAAATTCTCTGTCAAAGCTGCGCATATATACAAAATCAAGACCTGCTTTTCTTAGTATTTCAAGCTTCTGGCTTTTTCGTGTTATTACCTTGACTTTTTTATTTTTTATAATATTCTGAGTGTGTTCGCAAAACAGCAGAATACCGCTTTTTACGCCATTTTCAATTGCATAATCACGGCATTTATCAATAA
>CAYMCT010000313.1:0-1710 GCA_964389075.1 uncultured Lachnospiraceae bacterium | reverse complement strand
GAATTTTCTTCACTCTGATGTCCGTAATCTCCAAGATTTTCACCACCTTCCTTTTACAAGGTTATAAAATTTGTTTCTTGTAGTCAATCCAGTGATGTCCCTACCCTTACGGGTATATTGTTCAGTGTCGTTCTCATACTTAAACAATTGTATTATATATTATATTTGTCAATTTGTCAAGCTTTTTTGTGCATTTTTTGGGTTTTTTATTTTTTATTTTGTATTTTTTTGTATGTATTATAAAAATATTAACAAAATATTAAAAAAGTGTTTAACTTTCCGTGAAATAGGTATATAATATAATTGTATTAATATGTATTTTCAAGAAAGGCTTACCTGAAATATGAGCAGATTTCAAATAAATGAACTAAAGAAAAATTCACACATACACTTTATCGGCATAGGCGGAATCAGTATGAGCGGGCTTGCTCACATAGCTCTGTGTGACGGCTTTAAAGTAAGCGGCAGTGACCGTACAAAAACCGACATCACCGATAAGCTTGAGAAAAACGGCGCTGTTATATATGAAGGACACGATGCAAAGAATGTTCACGGTGCAGACCTTGTTGTAAATACAGCCGCAGTTAAAATGGATAATCCTGAAATGGCAGAGGCTGTACGGCTCGGAATAAGGCTTATTGACCGTGCCGAATTTCTCGGTGCAATAATGAAAAACTACCGTCACGCAGTAGGCGTTGCAGGCACACACGGAAAAACCACCACAACCTCAATGCTCGCCCACGCACTGATATATGCCGATACCGACCCTACAGTTTCGGTAGGCGGTGTTCTTGACCTTATCGGCGGAAACATACGCTGTGGAAAATCAGACCTGTTTATAACAGAAGCGTGTGAGTACACAAACAGCTTTCTGAAGTTCTACCCCACAATCGCACTTATCACAAATATCGAAGAAGACCATCTTGACTTTTTCACCGGTATAGAGATGATTCGTGACAGCTTCAGAGCATATGCAGAGCTTACACGTGGTATAGGCTTTGTTGTTGCATACGGTGATGATGAAAACATTCAGCTTGTACTTAAAGACAACGGTCTTGACAACATCACCTACGGTCTTGGCAAAAATAACACCTATTATGCGGAGAACATTGTATATAACGCAGGCTACCCTTCATTTGATGTATATAAATCAGGCGAAAAGCTCTGCACGGTATCGCTTAATGTTCCGGGCGACCATAATATACTTAATTCGCTCGCCACTGTTGCGGTATGTGATTTACTCGGCATTGATGCACAGGCGGCGGCAAAGGGCATTGAAACCTTCAGAGGTACACATCGCAGATTTGAAAAGAAGGGATTTCTTAACGGTGCAGTCGTGATTGATGACTATGCACATCACCCGACCGAAATAAAAGCAACACTCAAAGCTGCGAAGGCATTTCCGCACAACAAAATACGCTGTATATTCCAGCCGCACACATACTCACGTACACGCACACTGTGGCAAGACTTTTTAACCGCATTTGATGATGCCGATGAGCTTATCATAACACACATCTACGCCGCACGTGAAGCATACGACGGCGTAACCAACCCCGACACTCTTGCAGACGAAATCGCCGCAAGAGGTGTTAATGCAAGGTACATTGACAGCTTTGAGGATATTGAAAAATATATAAAAGAAACCGCCGAAAAGGATGATATCATCTTCACTATGGGCGCAGGCGATGTTACAAGCATAGGACCTGA
>CAYMCT010000312.1:0-1744 GCA_964389075.1 uncultured Lachnospiraceae bacterium | reverse complement strand
TTATACAGAAGATTAAGCTGCTCTACCGGCACATACAAAACATCAGTGCCATGATATTGCAGCTTCAGATAATCCTTTGAAATCTGATTGACCGTTATTTTCTGTATGCCTACATATTCTCCTATTCCGTGAGTTACGTGAACAACATAGTCACCGGGGCTTATATCATTATATGATTTAATTCGCTCTGCATTATCGTTCCTGCGGCGTTCCCTGAGCCTTTTTGATTCAAAAATTTCCCGTTCAGATACAACCGCAAGCTTAATCTCGGGATACTCAAATCCACCGTTCTGATTACCGCGTATGATTACGGTTTCTCCTGCATCAAAGCATCCATCCTCGGCAATTCTTGTTTTTATGCCACGCTCATTGAAAACACCGTTCAGATTTTCAGCTCTGCCCCTTGTAGCGGCAAGCACTATAACCGTATATCCCTGCTTCTGCCATTTTTCGAGATCGTCATAAAGATATTCAAGCTTACCGTGGAAGGATACGGTTGTTTTACTCGCAAACATTTCAAGATGCTTAAATTTGAAATCGTTCTTTGTATGCGAAAGCATCTCAAGAGCAATAAGCTTCAGTGCAGAAAGGTCTGATATAACCTTTGCACCATCACGGTAAAACTCAGTTTTACCCTCACCCAGAACCCCTTTAAGCTTGAGCTCGGCTATTATATCCCCACGTTCCCACATAAATGTTTTCATGCGTTCTGATATCCGCTTCGGGTCTATTACTATCGCAGTATCCGCCCCCGTAAAATAATCCGTTAATGAAGGTATATATCCGTATACCATAGATATATATTTATCCAACGACGGGAAATAGTACCTCTCTTTAAATGCTTCAATATCCGCTTCAAGCGTTTTTATATAGTCAGAATTATCTGTTTTTCGTTTTGCATTTTTTATTCTGCGTTCAAGCTCAAGAACAATCTCATCACGGCGTTTGGCACTGTAAAGTGCTTCAGTAACAGGAATAATCCGTACAGAGCCTATATTTTCAATTGTACGCTGACTGTCCACATCAAAGCTGCGTATTGAGTCAACCTCCTCATCCCAGAACTCGACTCTTACAGGTCCGTCGCAGTTAGGTGAGTATATATCAAATATTCCGCCTCTGATTGCGAACTGACCCGGACCTTCAATAATCTCTTCACGCTTATACCCCATAGCAGTAAGCTTCTCTGCAAGCTCTGAAAGATTATATTCATCACCTGCATTCATTTCAATTATGCAGTCCCTGAACCGTGATTCTTCCGCTGTATAGGTCATAAGGGCATCAACAGACGCAACAACAGTTACTTGTTCACCTGATGCGATTTTATCAAGCACAGAAAGCCGTGCATAATCATTTGCACGGCCCATCGTTTCGATATTATAAAATACATATTCCTTTGACGGGAACACTGCAACATTATCCGAATAAAGCTTCAAGTCGTCGCACAAAGCACGAGCCTCCATATCAGAATATGTTACAACAAGCGTGTTTCCGCCGCTTTTTGCCGCCACCGCAGAAATCAGCTGCGGCTGAGCACTCCCAACAACACCCGCTACAGAAACCGGCGTATTGGAAAGGTTTTTAATCAGTCCGTCATACGGACTGTACCCTTCTAAGAGATTTAACAAATCCATCGGATTCCCCTCTTTTCAGATATTATTTACCGTTATATTTATTCATAGCGCTGCTCACGCCTCTTGAAATAATCTCTCTTGTTGCCTTGTATGCTTTTATTATAGCATCTTCC
>CAYMCT010000311.1:0-1769 GCA_964389075.1 uncultured Lachnospiraceae bacterium | reverse complement strand
GTCACAGGCTATGTAACAGGCGTTATACTGCTTCTGCTGGGATTATCTATGACAGCGCTCAATAATATTGATAAGATAAACAGCTTTTATCTCGTTGAGTATCTGAAAGTGCTGGGCATATATATGGGATATATAATCCTGTTTGCCGTTATGCTTATAATTATCCGATTTACCGTAAAGGTGAAGGACTATATTTTCAGAAAGCTTCTGCACTGCGTTGCGTTTACCTCCATCATTCCCCTTGTGATGTTTACCGACATCTGGTGGATAGCCGCCGCCGTCGAGATTTTTTTCCTGATAATTGTGCTTATCGCCCTGCATTTCTTTGAGCGGTTTCCGTTCTATGAGGGCTTGTTTGTGGAAAAGGCAAAGCACGAGGTAATAAAAAGCTTTGCTGCCCTTTTTGGACTTATGACCGTTTTTATCGCACTGTTCTGGGGCGTTTTCGGCAAGGCGCATTTGTATATAGCCGTGGGTGCGATTATGGCGTGGGGACCGGGTGACGCCGCCGCTGCCATAATAGGAAGAAATTTCGGAAAGCATAATCTTTGCGGAAAAATGATAGAGGGTACAAAATCGGTCGAGGGAACTGCCGCAATGGCAATAACCTCATTTGCCTGCTTACTGCCCGTACTGCTTGCAATGTCGCCGCTTCCAACCTATGCGGCTGTTATCGTGTCCCTTGCGGTGGCTCCTGCGGCGGCTATGACCGAGCTTTACACAAAGGGCGGCTGGGATACCGTTACAGTCCCCGCTGTTTCGGCATTGCTTTTGTCCGTTACAATGATATGGCAGTAGGCTTTGATGAATAAGGATATAGGTGGTAGTTAATGAATACAATGATTTCCGAGGCAACACGAAGAAACTGGAATAGGCTGAATACACAGAAAAAAAGTCTTACAAAACGAGCAAATAAAAGAATGTCGGAAAAAGTGATCATTCCGACTGAATATCTGAATAATAAAGATAATTACAATTCAGTAGTTGAAATTATTTCTGTCGGGAAAGAGAACGGGATATCAATTAGTGATATTCTGTGTAATATTGCAGAAATCCTTCTAAAGAGAAAAGGTTTATGGTACAAAGATAACGTCAGACGTGTTTTATCGGAATATAATTATGTAAGTTTAAAAGAATACAACAATATGGATATTCCTTATGATGAACCGGATTTGTTGGGGCTTATATATCAATCAAGTATGATTGAAGGGATAAAAAACAGGAGAGGGTCGTATTATACCCCTGAGTGTGTTACGGCAATAATGACAGAAAAACTTAAATTTGATAACGGAGAAACTTTTCTTGACCCTTGCTGCGGCAGCGGAGCATTTTTGCTTGCGCTTAATTGTCAAAACCCGACACAGCGGTATGGAGTGGACAATGACCCTCCGGCTGTTATGATTGCAAGAATTAATCTGCTTTTAAAATATTCCGATGTGGACTTTGTTCCCAATATAGTATGCAAAAACTTTTTGTCAGAGGAATGTTTTGATGGTGCTGAATTTGATTATATAATTACCAATCCTCCGTGGGGAGCAATTTCAAATGAGGTACAGGGTATTGATGATATTGATTCAAAAGAAACATTTTCGTTATTCTTTGTAAGATCTTATCGGAAGATCAAAGAAAATGGAATTGTCAGATTCCTTTTGCCTGAAGCTGTTCTGAATGTCAGAGCACACAAGGATATTCGAAGCTTTATTTTGAATAATTGCTGTCTGAATTCAGTTACGGTATATGATAATTCATTTTCAGGAGTTGTTACAGGC
>CAYMCT010000310.1:0-1775 GCA_964389075.1 uncultured Lachnospiraceae bacterium | reverse complement strand
GCACAGCGGCAACCGTTGTAGCGCCTGCCGGTTCAACCACCTGCTTTGTTCTTTCCATAAGGAACAGAATAGCTGATGAAATTTCGGCATCGGATACTGTTACAACGTCATCTGCGTACTTATTGATAAGCTCAACAGTTGTGCTGCCGGGATTTTTAACTGCTATACCGTCTGCTATAGTAAGTGAATAATCAGTCTTGCAATGCTTTTTAGCCTTAAACGACTGTGAAATTGCAGGTGCACCCTCTGCCTGAACACCAATAACCTTTACTCTGGGGTTAATTTGCTTGATACAAGCAGCAACACCGGCTAAAAGACCGCCGCCGCCTGCCGGAACAATTACAGTATCAACTGTCGGAAGGTCCTTTAGAATTTCTATACCGATAGTACCTTGTCCTGCCATTACTTCCAGATCGTCAAACGGGTGTATCAGTGTTGCACCTTCCTTTTCAACGATTTCAAGTGCTTTATTATAAGCGTCATCGTAGCAGTCGCCGTGCAGTACAACCTTTGCACCGTAGCCTTTTGTAGCCTCAACCTTTGCGATTGGTGTTGACTTGGGCATACAGATAACCGCAGGTATACCGTGAATTTTTGAAGCATATGCAGTACCCTGTGCGTGATTGCCCGCTGATGATGCAACTGCCGCTTTTATCTCACCTTTTTCTGCAAGGGCTGCTATCTTGTTTGATGCGCCTCTGATTTTGAACGAACCGGTTTTCTGCTGGTTCTCGAATTTCAAATATATTTCTCCGCCTGTCATCTCCGAGAATGTAGTGGAGCGTTCAAGCTTTGTTTTGTGAACTGTTGATGCAAGCCGTGCTGCGGCAAGCTCAATTTCTTTCAATGGCAAATCCATTTGCGTTCATATCCTTTCGTATATATGTAATCACCGTATAGTATACCACAAATAGCTTGCTATTTCAAGCTTTTTCTGTATAAAATAACACGGAATATCAATATTTTTTTGTGCATATACAAAAAACGGTACTCAGGCGAAAAGCATAAGGCTCAATGCCATAGTAATCATACCGGTCACTGCGCCTGAAATCATTGTAAAGCCTTTATCATATTCGTATGCCATAGGTATAAGCTCTTCTATAGCGATATACACCATAATTCCTGAAATGAGTGCAAATATAATTCCGTACAGTGTGTCGTTCAGAAACGGGCGAAGGAACAGATAGCCAATAATTGCCCCAAGCGGTTCTGTAAGTCCTGAAAAAAACGAAACAAGGAACGCTTTGCGCTTATTCTGAGTAGCACAATAAATCGGTATGGCGGTAGCTATGCCTTCGGGTATGTTGTGTATAGCTATTGCAAATGCGATAGAAATACCAAGTGAGATATCGTCAAGTGCAGATGTAAAGGTTGCAAGGCCTTCCGGAAAATTGTGTATTGCTATGGCAAGTGCGGTCATTGTTCCGGTTCTGTACAGGTTTTTGCCGCATTCCTTTGGTACGGCAGCTGCAAGCTTGCTTTCGGGCGATGGGATAAGGAAATCAATAAGCATAATAAGTGCTGTTCCTGCAAAAAATGAAATGCACGGTATAAAATTGCCGCCGCTGTGAAGCGGACCGAGATATTCCTGTGATGTAGGCAGCATTTCAAGAAACGAAACGTACAGCATTATCCCGGCAGAGAAGCCCAGTGCATAAGACAGAAACTTATTGTTTACACATTTTGTGAAGTAAACAATAACAGCTCCGATGCCGGTTGAAAGCCCTGCAAGCATTGTCAGTATTATAGCAAAAAACACTGTTATTTCCATATAA
>CAYMCT010000309.1:0-1780 GCA_964389075.1 uncultured Lachnospiraceae bacterium | reverse complement strand
AAAGCCGGCAGAGGTTCGTTCAGCAGACCGTTACGGTATAGCAATCGTGTGTCCGGCAGGTGATAAGGAAGGTGTTGGTCTTACCGGCAGACAGTGGTCGCAGAGAACAGAGGCTATGCGTGACGCTATGATTTATTTCAGAAACAATCCGTCAATTCTGTTTTGGGAAACAGGCAACAGTGCAGTGGGTTCTGCAGATAATGCAAATGAGATGGCTGATTTGCGTAATGAAATAGATCCTTACGGAATGAGATTTATCGGTGCACGTTCAACAACTGCGGCTGATCAGCTCAATTACGAATATAACTATGCAGGTACAATGTACGGTAGCTATGCATCAGGTGCGACAAGTGCGATGAAAACAAACGGTATAATGGGTCCTATCATGGAAACAGAGTATGCACGTGATGAGTCACCGAGACGTATCTGGGACAGATATTCACCGCCTGACTATGATTATGTAAACAAGTTCATGGGTGCAGGCTGTAAGAAAGAGGATGGCTATGACTACTGGGATTTGACTCAGGAGGAAATAACGGTTAATAACGTAAAGGAATATAATAACTACTACAGCAACCGTGCAGGCAACGGTTCAAGCTGGTATTCGGCAGAGGCGATGATGGTATGGTCAGACTCAGTTATGCATGGACGTAACGCAGGTACAGAGAACTGCCGTACATCAGGACGTGTTGACCCTGTTCGTCAGACAAAGCAGATGTTTGACGGAACAACCGTTATAAAATCGGATGAGCCGGCAGTTCATATTATCGGTCACTGGAGCTATCCGGAGGTTTCAGATGATAAATACAACTACTTTGCAAGTGATTTGACAGGCAAGACAGAAGATAAGGGACAGACCTTTACAGAGTATGATTTGAATACGGTCTTGAAGCGTGACCCTACAACAAAGACGGTTTATGTGGTAGGCTCTGTTGATGTTGAAAAGATTGAGCTTTACCGTCTTGACGGTGAAACAGAAACATTGCTTGGTACAGACAGCAGTGCAGAGCAAAATTTCTTATATCAGTTTGATAATATCGACGTTACAAAGGGCGATGCTGTAATCGCAAAGGCATATAATGCAAGAGGAGAAGAGGTTACAAGCCATAAAATTGAGCGTACATATGAAGCAAAGGCTTTGAAGCTTGAAGCAAATGTATCACCGTCAGGCTGGAGAGCGGACGGTTCGGATATTGCATATGTGGACGTTAAGGTGGTAGACGAAAACGGCAATGTATGTGCGTTGAACTATGACAAGATTAATTTCACATATTCGGGTGACGGTGTATATTTGGGAGGCTACAACTCGGGTATCGGAGAAGGCTGTTTCCAGAATACAGCAGCATCAACAGGTATTTCAAACTACTTCGGCGGTGCTAAGGATGGTGTTTCTACATTAGGCAAGGACTATGTGTTTGCAGAAAACGGTACAAACAGAATCTTTATCCGTTCAACAAGAAATGCAGGCGCATTCACACTTACTGCGTCAATGGACGGTATGCTTCCTACATCTGTAACAATCACATCAACAGCTATTGAGTCAGAGGGGGGTCTCACGACTGTTATGCCGGCAACGATGGCACCGGGTGTATCAGCTGCACCTATCACAAGTTCGGTTCAGCCGATGAAGCCGCTTATGCTTGCAAAGCACATAATCGCTTGGGCAAACGTTGTTGTTGAAAGAGAAGTGGATACAAACGTTTACTATGCGGTAAATGTAAACGGAGAGGAGCTTGCATCACTTGATGACAAGTCGGCATATCTCGGAACAATGAACAGC
>CAYMCT010000308.1:0-1781 GCA_964389075.1 uncultured Lachnospiraceae bacterium | reverse complement strand
ATATTGAGCTTAGAGCTGGAGAGGAAAAGGAAATAAATATATTCCTTGGCACTGCAATGACGGAAGATGATATAAAGAAATGCGTTGCACATTGCAGAGAAGAAGATTTTGTAGAAAAGTCGTTTAAAAAGCTTAATGAGCATTGGAACACTTATCTTGATAAATTCCAGTGTGAAATCCCTGATAAGGACGCACAGACTATGATAAATATCTGGAACCCGTATCAGGCAGAACGTAATTTTCAGTTCTCACGTAATATAAGCTACTACGCAACAGGAACATTCCGAGGTGTAGGTGTGAGAGATACTGCACAGGACATTTTAGCTATGGTGCCGTTCGATTTAAGACGTGCAAAAGATAAACTTAATTTGCTGTTTACACAACAGTATCAGGACGGACACTGCAACCATTACTGTTTCCCGACCGAGGGCTGGGAGCCTGTAACAAGAATACACTCAGATAACCATTTATGGCTTGTAATGACAACCTACCATATCATAATGGAGGAGGGTAAGCTTGATTATCTTGATGAAGTGGTTGATTTCTATGACGGCGGCAGTGCAACCGTATGGGAGCATATACAGAAGTCGATAGATTTCTGTATGGCAAACTGTGGCGAAAACGGATTTCCACTTATGCTTGCATCTGACTGGAACGATATGCTCTATAAGGTATGCCGTGAGGGCAAAGGTGAGAGTATATGGACGAGTATGCAGTTTGGTACAGTGCTTCGCATGATTGCCGAAATAGCCGACTTAAAGGGCGAGAACGGACAGAAATACCGTGATATATACGAAGTGCAGAAGAAGCTCGTAAACGAAATTGCGTGGGACGGAGAATGGTACAGACGTTGCATCACAGACGACGGAACATTTATCGGAAGCAAGAGCGAGCCGCAGGCAAAGATATGGCTTAACACACAGAGCTGGTCTGTAATAAGCGGCATGGGCAATAACGGACAGACAGCAATGGATAATGTGAAAAAATATCTTGATACGGATTTGGGAATTAAGAAAATCCATCCGTCAATGACTACTGATTATCCGACGAAGGACGGAAACCTTACAATGTATAATAAAGGCTGTGGCGAAAACGGAAGTGTGTTCTGTCATGCAAATACATGGGCAATAATTGCAGAATGTATACTTGGTAATGCAGACAGAGCATATAAGTATTATCATCAGCTGTTGCCGATGATAGCACAGGCAAAGGCAGGAGAGTGGCGGTATAAGGCAGAGCCGTATGTATATGCATCAAACATATTCGGACCGGAGAGTGATAAGTTCGGGCTTGCAAATGTATCATGGCTTACAGGTACAGCTGCATGGATGTATATAGCTGTAACGCAGTATATGTTTGGCATAAAGGCAAAGTGGAATGGACTTGAAATAAATCCGTGTCTTAGTGAGAATATGCTCCCTGCAAGGATTACGAGAGAGTTCAGAGGATGCAAGTACGACATAACAATAACTAAAAATGAAAAAGCCTTCATTGAACACGTTGAGGGCAGAAAAGAATATAGTATAACAATTTAAGGAGGAAATAAATATGAAACCAAAAATCGGAATACGCCCGACCATCGACGGAAGATGGGGCGGCGTAAGAGAAAGTCTTGAAGAAAAGACAATGGCAATGGCAAATGCCGCAAAAGCACTTATCGAGGCTAATGTACATTATCAGGACGGAACACCTGTCGAATGTGTGATTTCACCGTGTACAATAGGCTCAGGCGCAGAGGCAGCAAAGTGTGCAGAATATTTCAGTACACAGAACGTATGTGC
>CAYMCT010000307.1:0-1790 GCA_964389075.1 uncultured Lachnospiraceae bacterium | reverse complement strand
CGTAAGCCTGGATCATCTTCTTAACCATCTGACCGCCTACTGAACCTGCCTGCTTTGATGTGAGGTCACCGTTGTAACCATCCTTGAGGTTTACGCCAACTTCGTTTGCTGCCTCCATCTTGAACTGCTTCATAGCTTCCTTTGCTGCCTTGTTCATCATTTCTGTTTCCCTCCTTAAAAATCATAGTCCCTTTATCTATATAAATTTGTGTCGAATTAAATCGACTACGGTAGTATTTTGTGCAGAAATTCTGTGCATATTCGAGGGAATTTTTTCTGATTTTTAAGAAGGCTTAATCATTCATACCAACATTAACGAAAACCGGTTCTTGCTCAAGCTCCGACGTTACATTTACATTATCCATCGTCAAGCCACGCACGTTATATGCTTTAAGTCCGAATTTTCCGTCAACTGTTACGTTCTCAAACGTAATATTCTCAAGCGGACTTTCCGGCAAGCCTGCCATATAGATTGCATTTGACGCACAGCTCTTATATTTAATGTTCCGGAATGTAATATTTCTTATTTTCGGAGTTCCGTCGTTTACAGGCTCTTCAATATTCGGGTCGAATTTTACAACACTGTAGAAATGGTCTAAGTATATTGCACCTCTGAACCATTCGCAGTCCTTGAACTCGCTGTCCTGATATTCGCCGGTTATATTTTCATATAATACATTTTCAATAACACCACCACGACCTCTTGGTGTCTTTATGCTGGCAGCACTGTAAACATGAGTATATGTGCAATCACGGACGAGCACATTGCGAACTGAACCGGATGCCTCACTGCCTATAACTACGCCAAGTCCGTTTTCGAAACGGCAATCTGTTATTCTTACGTTCTCTGTCGGGATACCAACCGCACGGCCTTCTTCGTTTTTACCCGATTTTATTGCTATGCAATCGTCCTGACTTGCAATCATAGTATTAAATACAAATACGTTTTTGCACGAATCAGGATCGAAGCCGTCACCGTTTATCATACCCTGATATATCTTTGTTCTGTCCTCGTCATAACGTGTGTATATTTTTACGTTATTAAGACTTACGTTTGTGCAATAGATTGGATGCACACACCATGCAGGAGACTGTTTAACGGTTATATCCTTCAGATACAGTCCGTCTGTATTTCGTATGCATACTGCTCTGCCTCGTGTTGCTTTATTTTCTTCTCTTTCCTTTTTATTCAGCACTGCACCTGATGCATCTATTTTACCCTTACCCTCAATTGTTATATTTTTAAGACGCTCATTTGTTTCAAATGTCGTGTTTACAAGGCTTGAGTAGCAGTCTACTTCCCATCCTTCAAAACGGTATTTCTTTATCGGATAATCCTCTGTATTCTCCGAGCCAAGCAAAACTGCTCCCTCTTCGAGATGCAATGTCATATCTCCCTTTAAATATATAGCACCGCTAACAAATATACCTGACGGAATCACAACCGTTCCATCCTTTGCACACGCATCAATCGCTTTCTGAATTGCAGCAGTATTCAAGGTTTTCCCGTCACCCACTGCGCCGAAATCTGTTACATTTATTTTACCGCCGTCTGCTCTTGTTGATGCAGATATTTCGCCGATTTTTATAAATTCCTCGCCGTTTTCATTAAGTCCGCACACCGAAATTGTATATTCTGTCGATGCGTCCAGCCCTTCAACGGTGTAATCTCCTCTTGTAGTTTCACCGCAAAGTGTTCCGTTTACATATACAGCATACCTTGCCGTATTCTGGATTTTGTCCCATACGACAGCGATGCTTGATTCGGTTACCGCCGCAGGCGCTACAGT
>CAYMCT010000306.1:0-1803 GCA_964389075.1 uncultured Lachnospiraceae bacterium | reverse complement strand
AATTGAAAAAAAATCATCCGCACGAGCCTGAATTCATACAGGCAGCAACGGAGGTGCTTGAAACAATCCAGCCGGCACTTGATGCACATCCCGAATACGAGAAAGCCGCACTATTAGAGCGACTGGTTGAGCCTGAACGTGTTATTATGTTCAGAGTGCCGTGGGTGGATGACCGGGGCAGGGTTCAGGTGAATACAGGCTACAGAGTACAGTTTAACAGTGCCATAGGCCCGTATAAGGGTGGATTGAGGCTTCATCCCACTGTCAATCTGAGTGTTATTAAATTCCTCGGCTTTGAGCAGATATTCAAAAACAGTCTTACGACTCTGCCTATAGGCGGCGGCAAGGGTGGTTCTGATTTTAATCCTAAGGGAAAATCCGATAATGAGGTTATGCGGTTCTGTCAGAGCTTTATGACAGAGCTTTCCAGATATATTGGTGCGGATACTGACGTTCCTGCAGGCGATATAGGCACAGGAGCGAGAGAGGTAGGATATTTGTTCGGTCAGTATAAAAGGCTGAAAAATGTATATTCCGGCGTTCTTACGGGAAAAAGCATTATGTACGGAGGTTCTTTGGCACGTACTGAGGCTACCGGATACGGACTCATATATTTTGCCGAGGAGATGCTGAAGGAAATAGGAAAGTCATTTAAGGATAAAACAGTTGCTATTTCGGGTTCGGGAAATGTCGCCATATATGCCTGTCAAAAGGCGCAGGAGCTTGGAGCAAGAGTTATATCACTTTCAGACTCGAACGGTTATGTAGTAGATGAAGGTGGTATTGATCTTGATGCTGTACGTGAAATTAAAGAAGTTAAAAGAGGCAGAATAAAAGAATATGCTGAAAATCATATGACATCACGGTATATTGAGGGAGCCGGCTTGTGGCGGGCGGTTAAGTGTGATGTTGCTTTGCCGTGTGCGACTCAGAACGAACTCGTTCTTGATGATGCAAGGGCGCTTGTGGAGAACGGAACTCTGGTTGTTGCAGAGGGGGCAAATATGCCGGTAACTCCTGAGGCAACCGAATATCTACAGAGCAACGGTGTATATTTTGCTCCGGGCAAGGCTTCAAACGCCGGCGGCGTTGCTACATCAGCACTCGAAATGAGCCAAAACTCACAGCGTCTTTCGTGGACGTTCGAAGAAGTAGATGAAAAGCTTCATAATATAATGATATCTATTTATAATGCGTCTACAAAGGCAGCAAGAGATTTTAATATTGAAAAGAGCGGGCTGCCTGATCTTGTGGCAGGTGCAAACATTGCCGGCTTCCTTAAAGTTGCTGATGCTATGATGCAGCAGGGAGTATGCTGATATAAATTTAAAGGGTGCAGTTTGAGCTGCACCCTTGCTGTTTAGTTCATATTGTTCTTTTCCTTCATCATTGCACGAACCTTGAGCGGTAAACCGAAGAGGTTTATGAAGCCTTCAGCGTCCTTGTGGCTGTAAAGCTCCTTGCTGTCGCCGAATGATGCGATTTCCTCGTTATAGAGTGAGTACGGTGACTTAGCACCTGCCGGTGTACACATACCCTTGTAGAGCTTGAGACGAACTTCGCCTGTAACAGTCTTATCCATCTCGTCAAACATAGCTGACATTGACTCGCGAAGCGGTGTGAACCACTTGCCGTCATACACGAGCTCTGCAAATTTGATTGCACTCTGACGCTTGAATGCCTGAGTGTCACGGTCAAGACAGAGATATTCAAGCTCTGTAATAGCTGTGTAAAGGATTGTACCGCCCGGTGTTTCATAAACACCTCTTGACTTCATACCAACAAGTCTGTCCTCGCAGATAT
>CAYMCT010000305.1:0-1804 GCA_964389075.1 uncultured Lachnospiraceae bacterium | reverse complement strand
CTTGTCCCTGAAGAACCTGCGAACCTCACCCAATATTGTAGGCGTCGCAAATGATGTAAACTTTATTCCTTTATCAGGGTCAAACCGTTCTGCGGCATAAATAAGTCCAAGACAAGCCACCTGATACACATCATCATAGTCAATACCGTTATGATATATACGGTTATTTTTCGCGAATTTTCTTGCTATAATCTCTGCAATATATACATATCTCCGTATAATTTCATCTCTGAAAGAATGGTCAGCTGTTTTTCTGTATTCAGCGAACAGAACATATTCATCCACCAAGCTTAGCGCTGTATTCAACTCAACTATCCCTCTCTTATTTTATCATAGTCTGTGCGATTTCAACAGCACAGTTATATGATTTTATATTATCCTCTTTATTTGGATTGCAAAGCTTTATCGCCACATACATATCGTCTGCGATTATGCCAAACCCGTCCATAAAAGTACTGTCTTTAAGGCTCATCGCCAACGCTGTTCCCGATTCCGATTCAATAACACTTGAAGCATCAAGCTCACCGTCAAACCATTCTTCAACAGGCGTATACAGATCATCAGAATTATCCCGTGCAATCATAAGCTCTGCCTGGTCTTTTGCGTAGATATACAGATGTGATGTATCCTCCATAAGCCCGATGTCGTGCTTTGTCTGCATTGCATACGCAAGCTCCGCATCAGCATCATCTATACCAATATTAATCTGCTGAAAAAATACGTTCACTTCGCCGTTACCGTCAATATCAGGCGCAAGCTCTTCAAACGAAAGCTCAAGCTTTTCTACAGTTTCGTCCGGTATGTAACCAAGCCCTACATAGTTTACCGTAATATCATATTCCTCCCGCTGTGCACACTGAACCGCTGTCACAGCCACCATAAATAAAGCCAATAATATACCTATAGTGTGCCATCTGTAATACTCCCAAAAATATGGCCACCATTCCTTTGAAAACGCTTTTGGCTTTTCACCGTACACCTCTGCCATAACAAACCTCCAGACAAATATTATATAGATAAAATTATATCATAAAATCGGTCTTATTGTCAATCGGGCGATATAAAATTATCAAAAAGTTTAAAAATTGTACTAAATTTCTTAATACTGTATGATGAATGACAATATTGAAATATATTCCGTTTTGTGTTATACTGATATAGATCAATAATATTAAACCGGAGGTAAAACAATGTTCAGTTTTTCATACGAAACAAGATATGGTGATTACAAAAATTTTGACATGATAAAGCCCGGAACGATTCTTGATATTATCCAGGATATTTCAATAAGAGATTCAACAAGCAGAGGATACGGTCTGCATAATCTGAAAGAAATGAATCTGGCGTGGTTGCTTAAGGGAATAAATGTTCACTTTGAAAAACCCGTAAGGACAATTGCGCCTATCGAGGTATCAACTGCTGTTAAAACACTAAAAGGCGCAAGCTCCGAAAGAGGCTGTCTTATAAAACAGGACGGGGAACTCGTTGCAAAATCAATTGCTTCATGGTTTCTCATTAATACTGAACAAATGCGTGTATGTAAAATCCTGCCTGAAATGACAAGCCGCTATGAGTTCTGCGATTTTGACGATGAATTCTTCTCGTTCAAAAAGCCTCAGACATATACTCCCGATGAAGTTGTTTACACTGTAAAAGTAGCCAACAAGGATATTGATACAAACAAGCACCTGAACAACCAGAAGGGTGCAGACCTGCTCATGGATGCACTGCCGTTTGATTTTTATTTCAACAATATGCGTATACTCTACAAAAAAGAGGCATACCTCGGCGACGAGCTCGATGT
>CAYMCT010000304.1:0-1818 GCA_964389075.1 uncultured Lachnospiraceae bacterium | reverse complement strand
CTTCTCTCGTTTTACCGACGCCTATTCCCTTATCCTTAAGTCTTGACAGTGACGGAAGAACATCTATCGGAGGTGATATATTTTTACGGTAAAGCTCACGTGACAGAATTATCTGTCCCTCAGTTATATACCCCGTAAGGTCGGGGATTGGGTGTGTTTTGTCGTCCTCAGGCATTGTGAGAATCGGTATCATTGTTATTGAACCGTTTTTACCTTTTTGTCTGCCTGCACGCTCATAAAGAGATGCAAGGTCAGTATACATATATCCGGGATATCCCCGTCTGCCCGGAACCTCTTTGCGTGCCGCTGATACTTCACGTAATGCATCAGCATAGTTGGTTATATCTGTCATTATTACAAGCACGTGCATACCCTGCTCAAAAGCAAGATATTCTGCCGCAGTAAGTGCCATTCTTGGTGTTGCTATACGCTCAACGGCAGGGTCGTTAGCAAGGTTTATAAACAGAACTGTTCTGTCAATCGCACCGGTTTCCTTAAATGACTGTATAAAGAAATCCGCTTCCTCGTACGTTATACCGAGCGCGGCAAATACAACTGCAAACTGCTCGTCTGTTCCCCTTACCTTTGCCTGACGTGCTATCTGTGCAGCAAGCTGTGCATGAGGCAAACCCGAAGCCGAGAAAATCGGGAGTTTCTGACCTCTTACAAGCGTATTAAGTCCGTCAATGGCAGATACTCCTGTCTGTATAAATTCCTGTGGATAGTTTCGTGCGGCAGGATTCATGGGAAGTCCGTTAATATCAGGTCGTGAATCAGGCAAAATTTCAGGTCCGCCGTCAATCGGTCTGCCAAGACCGTCAAATACACGTGAGAGCATATCAGGCGATACCCCGAGCGTCATCGATTTTCCCAAAAAACGAACCTTTGATGTTGTGGGGTTAATTCCCGTTGAGCTTTCAAAAAGCTGAACCAATGCGTTTGAACCGTCTATTTCAAGAACCTTACAACGGCGTTTTTCACCGTTTTCAAGCTCTATCTCACCAAGCTCGTTGTATGCAACATCTGACACACCACGAACAAGCATAAGCGGGCCCGCAATCTCTTCTATTGTTTTATATTCTCTGGGCATCAGTTATCCCTCCTCGAAATCAGGTCTTCAACCTGATGTGCTGTTTCAGATATAATTTCTTCAAATCTTGTATCAATGCTGTCGTTCTCTGTATATTTGAATCTGCCTATATCCTCTCTTACAGAAAGCGATGCAAGCGCCTCTATTTCCACGCCTTTCTTTAATGCATCAATACACACATCATAATAATTAAGGATAAGCTTCATCATAAGATACTGCTTTTTAAGCGGTGTATACGTATCAATCTCATGAAAAGCATTCTGGTGCAGGTAGTCCTCACGAATTGAACGTGCCGCCTCAAGCTTCATTCTGTCGGCAGGTGATAATGCGTCCATACCTACCATCTTAACAATTTCGTCAAGCTCTGCCTCCTCCTGAAGCAACCGCATCAGCCTTGTACGCAACTCCATCCAGTCAGCACCTACGTTTTCTTCAAACCATCTTGATACAGTATCAATATATAATGAATATGAATTAAGCCAGTTAATTGCCGGAAAATGACGTCTGTATGCAAGCGACGAATCAAGTCCCCAGAACACTTTAACAATTCGCAGTGTTGCCTGTGCTACAGGCTCAGAAATATCACCGCCCGGCGGTGACACCGCACCGATTACTGATAACGCTCCCTCTTCACCGTTCAGACCTATCACACGACCTGCACGCTCGTAGAACTGGGCAAGCCTTGATGAAAGGTACGCAGGATAACCCTCCTCGCCCGGCATTTCTTC
>CAYMCT010000303.1:0-1820 GCA_964389075.1 uncultured Lachnospiraceae bacterium | reverse complement strand
GCACCGCGTTTTTTATAATCTGCGGCAGATATTCGTCCCATTTGACTTCAAGAATTGAAGTATGATAAAGCTGCGTCATTGACGCATTTGGTGTGAGGAATGATTTTATATCATAACTACCTCTTATATCCGTATCAAGTGTAACCCTGACATTACCGGGTTCATATACAAAACATTCTCTTTCATATGCAACAATATTCACAGGTCTTAAAACCTGATACCTCATCTTTGCATACAATTCCTGCAAAAGCGGAACACCGCTCTCAAGCAAAAACTCAATATCATTATCAAGGATTTTCTGACATTGGTCTTTAGTAATGACTGCACTTTCTTTGGAGCATAAACCGTTTATCTTACTCTTTTTCTCAAGCCGCATAAATGATGTATCTTCGTTATAATACCGTATACGGAACTTTTCACGCTTATCTACTCCGTCTATTTTCTCACGCAGAGCTTTGTTTGCATAGTTATCAAAATACAGACTTTTTATATAATACTTTCCGTCTTCACCTGCAAATTTATCTCGCTTTGCTATCGGTAATAATCTTCGCCTTAAAACCACAAGGTCAAGATTATTGACACGGTGTTTGTATTCGTGTCGGAATTTCACTCTATGCTCACCTCCCTGATTTTTATTTTTTCATCGCTATTATAAACAGTTAACATTAAATAAACCTTAAAAAAAGAAAAAAGAATGGCGGTAAAACAATTCTACCACCATTCCGTCATATCAGAATAACAGCTCAACTTCCGCTTTAGCTTCCGGAAGTACGTCTTCTTTTGTTTCTTCAAGTATTACCGCACAATTCGGATAATACACCTTCAAATGCCTGAAAACCAATTCCTTATTAAGCAGTCCCTTGCATGGATTTTCAAAGGTTACCTTGCCGTCAACAAGCTTGAAATCCTTTAAGTGCAAAAGTCTTGTTATGTCGCCTAAAAGCTCAAAATGACGGTTAATAATATCGTCCTGTGTTTCATAATTACCGTCATTGATATAATTAACAGGGTCGAATATTACACGCACATTCTGTGAGTTCAAATCATCTACTAAACGCTTCATTTTCTCCGGCTTATTAATGATATGACAATGCACACCCTCAATTCCGACTATAACACCGAGCTTTTCAGCCTCAGCCACAAGCACCTTCATATTCTTTAAAAGATGCTGATATGCTTCCTCTGTATCATTGTAATCTCTGCCGATATAATTACAGGTTTCAAGACCAACCATCTCTGCACCTATATACTTTGCATAGTGCAGATTCTCGATGAAATAGTCCATACTCTCTTTCAGAGATTCCTCATTTGCATCTGAAGGGTTTATGTAACAGCCCAGAATCGGAATACGGATACCGTTCTTTTTCAGTTCATCACCGATTGCTGTTGCGTATTCAGGTGTAAACTCGCCCTTTTTGAAATCCTTGATAGATCTCATCAGCACAAGCTGAACACCGCCTACACCATGTTCTTTACACTTTTCCGACAATGCCGCAATAGTGTTTGTGTCGAAATCGTGTCCTCTCATTCCTATATACATCTGCGGTTTCTCCTAATTATAGCAAGTCTTTTGTCTGCAGGTGGTCCATATCATCAAATTCCTGATTCTCGCCGCACATCGCCCAGATAAACGAATAGTTCTTTGTACCTACACCTGTGTGGATTGACCAGCTTGGTGAAATTACAGCTTCTTCATTATGCATTATGATATGTCTTGTTTCGTTTGGCTCGCCCATCATGTGGAATACTGCGTCATTTTCGCCCATATCAAGGTACATATAAACCTCCATACGTCTGTCATGTGTATGACAAGGCATAGT
>CAYMCT010000302.1:0-1829 GCA_964389075.1 uncultured Lachnospiraceae bacterium | reverse complement strand
AACGAAAAAAAATTGATTTTTTTCATTTTAGGACTTGACTTTTATTAACTGGTCTGTTATCATTCTATGGAGAACATCATTGCGTCCATATAATACTCACTAAAATATTTATCTGTCGATAAATTTATTTCTTCTGATACCTTAACTATTTTATCAAGATTGTTTGGTGGCTCTGTCAAATACTTTATCGCACCTGCAAGCGAGCTGTTGCCGACTGCCTTTGTTGAGCTTTTGAACTCAACCGGTAACATTCCGATAGCAATAGCTTTTTCTGTATCTAATTTATATCCGAAGCCTCCGGCAATATATATCACAGAAATTTCTTCTTTTTTGATTCCGTAACGGCGGATTAAGGTTTCGGCGCCGGCTCTTATTGCGGCTTTTGCGAGCTGAAGCTCACGTATGTCATTTTGTGTGAAAACAATTTCTTCACCGTTATCGGCTTTTGCGATTGGGAATCCGTCATCGAAATAGTCCTCGTCAAGAAGTCCTGTTTCATCAATGAGTTCTTCTTTTAGCATTTCAGAGGTAAGCTCTATAACTCCCGTTCCGCATATTCCTACGGGTGATTTGTCACGTATGGTTTGTATCTGAGCTTTTCTGCCGCTAAGCCTTACCGAGCATATTGCACCGTCAACACTGCCTGTGCCGCAGCTGATGTTACCGCCCTCAAATGCAGGACCTGCGGCTGTTGAGGTAACAAGTATTTTATCCTTATTGCCTATAGCCATTTCGCCGTTGGTGCCTAAATCAATCAGCATACAAACATCGTCCGATTTGTCAAAACCGCAAGCATACAGTCCCGAAACTATATCTCCGCCGACATATGTAGTAATACCGGGGAGTATAGTGGTTTTTGCTGTGCTGTCAACTCCGATAATGTTTTTTGCACTGTCTGTTATGAAATCAACATTAACCGGTGTGAACGGATATTTGCCGAGAGAGTTACAGTCATAACCCATCAGCAGATGGCTCATCGTCGTATTGCACGTAATGGCGATTTTTGAAATCTGCGAAAGCTTTATTCCGTATTCATTGCATAGCTTTGTGATTCCGTTTGATAAATCTGCTTTTATGGTTTCTTTGAGGTCGCTACTCTTGCCCTCGACAGACGCTTTTATTCGTGATACCACGTCCGCACCGTACTTGCGCTGACGGTTAATCATAGTCACTGTATGGCATGGCTCTGTGCCTGAAAGCAGCTGCATAGCTATTGTGGTTGTGCCTATATCTATTGCGATTTTATAATCGCTGATGCCGCTCGGCTTAGTAGTGGTTTTTACTTCATAATCACTTACTACTTCAAAATCTGATTCATCATTTAAATTAATTGCGATTGTTAAATCTTCTTTGGGGTAGAGTGTACACGAAAGCCGCCAGCCATCATTGAGTTCCTGCTGTGTGAAGAAGTTTATATCCTCACTTGAAACAGGTGCTTTGCCGTCTGTTACCTTAACTTTGCATTTTCCGCATCTGCCCGTTCCGCCGCAGACTGCATTTATATAGTGTCCTTCACGAATCAAAACATTCATCAGGCTTTCAGTTTCGTTTATGAATAGTGTACTTACACTATTGCCTTTTTGTAGTTTGATTTTCATAAATTATCGTCTTGCTTCTACTGCAGCCTTTGCGGATTCTGCAGCTGATGTGGCATCTTCTGTGTAGAAGTCTGCGCCTATCTGCTCAGCGAAATCTGCTGTTACCGGTGCGCCGCCTATCATTACTATGTACTTGTCACGAAGTCCCTTTTCCTTTAACCGGTCAATAACCTCCTGCATATACGGCATTGTGGTTGTAAGAAGTGCTGACATACAGATTACATCTGCGCC
>CAYMCT010000301.1:0-1840 GCA_964389075.1 uncultured Lachnospiraceae bacterium | reverse complement strand
ATCAAGCCAGAAGTTTCTTGAATCGCCATCAATCTCCAAAGCCTCAAGTGGAAGATACGAAATACCTTCTTTTTTCTTTGTTATATTCTTCATTGCTATTTTTTCTACCTTCGGCTCGTTTTTAAACACGTATGTTATCTCTGCCGGACATCTCAGCTGCGGTGCAGATACGATTTTTTCACACGCATAAACCAACGCCGGAGATTTTGCCCAGTCAGTTTCCTCACACGAGAAAATAACTTGATTTTCCTGTATGGGAACAGGCTTTGCAGCAAAAAGTATCAACTCATTTTCCTTTAAAAGCTCCGATTTTATCATAAGCAAATCGTCCTTTAAAGCAAGCTTTACTTCACCGAAAATCTCGCCGTAGCAGTCCTCAAAAATAATCGGCTTTGCTTCGTTCAGGCTTTCGCCCAGAACCAAATCCACATTATAGAATACCTGCGACGCCATCAGCGACTGATTCCTTGATTCAAGATGCAGACAGTATTTGCCCGGAGGTAAGTCCAAATCAAATGTACTGCTGTACTTCTCATACGGTTTTAATGTAACATCAAAATCAATATTCCCGTACTGCGACGGTGATGACGGAGAAATTGCAATACAGCCTTTTATGTGCTTTTCCTTGTCTGTTGTGTTTTCGAGATTGAGTACCGCACTCTTTTCCTTTGCGGTTATACTGCTCTTTATCAGTTCAAGCTTAGGAGCTTTATCGGTTGTAATTACTACATTATCAACGTAATCGTAAACATCAAGTCCAAGCTCGTCTGCATTGCCTACATACTTTCCGTTTTTGCTGATGTTTTTTATATGTACGTTGCTTATATTTATATTATCGCAAAAGCCCTGCAAGCGTGAGTTTGAATACAGTACATCACTTTCTGTATTAATTGATATATCCTCAAAATATATATCCTTAATACTTCCCTTTTGATTGTCGCTGTTCCATACCGAATCGGTGATTCGTATATCAAACAGCTGTGCAGCAGGTGCATCTTCAATTCGTATATTTTTAAAATGTATGTTTTCAACCTGAGCTCTGTCGCCGTGATGTATTCCTAAAACGGGATAGCCCGTAGGAGAATGGAGAATATCAATATCCTCAAAATATATATCCCGTACACGGTCACACCTTAGCTCAACACCCACCTCGATAGGTCTTGCAAAATCGTTCCACAGAACGCATTTTTTGAACACTATGTTTTCGCAGTCACCTGCGTCAAACGCTTTTATGACCAACGAATCGTCCCACACTCTTGTAAAGCAGTTAGTTACAAGCACATTCTTACAGCTGCAAATATCTATTCCATCGGAATTGCCTCGTGAGCCGAATATTTTAATATTATCTATTTCCACTTCTCTGCAGCCAAGTATCTTAACGTTCCATCGGTTGCAGTCCGTTAAGGTTACACCGCTTATTTTTACGTTTTCGCAATTCGCAATATCTAATATGTACTCGTATTTAAACAGAGCGTTTTTCTCATAGTGTTCCATAGATATTATTCCGTTACCGAACACTGCAATGTTTTTCTTGTTTCTTGCAAGCACCTTACCGTGTACATACGCACCCTCGTCAACAAAGACAGCTGTGTTATCATTTTCTATCTCTATTATTCCCGGCTCGTGTACACCCTCGCCAAAACAAATAATATGCTCATACTCGTCTTTATTTACTATTGATTCACCGTAAGCTAAAACAAAGAAACACCAGTCACCCGATTCCAATGCAAGATTGCACGGGCTATCTATCGGTATTTTTACCGTATTTCCCGATATTTCAGGCTCTATGCCGTAAGATAATGGTCTTACGGTAAATTCCTGTGGCTCAAAATCAAGCTCC
>CAYMCT010000300.1:0-1881 GCA_964389075.1 uncultured Lachnospiraceae bacterium | reverse complement strand
AAGAGGCTGCTGCAATCGAGGAGGTATACGACTATACCTATGATAATCCTGATATAGCAGCATCATCAATAGTTGTAAACGCAGAAGCAAACTCTGTGTTTTCAGACCCTATCCCTGATATGACTGTTCTTGACGGTTATTCAGGCGACACACTTGTTTATAATGAAACATATGCTGACTGGCGTGCACACAGCGGAATTGATATCGAAGCCGAAATTGGCTGCAGTGTGTGTGCCGCTGCAGACGGAACAATAACAGAAATCAAAGACAGTAGCTACGGCAAAACGCTCAGAATAGAGCATGAAAACGGTCTTGCTACTGTATACGCACAGCTTGGCAGTGTTAATGTTGCAGCAGGGGACAGTATTGTGGCAGGCTCTGTTATCGGCACCGTTGGTGAACCTATAGGAGAAAATGTAAAAACTCCTCATCTCCATTACGAAATATATAAAGATAATATGCCGGTAAATCCCGAAGAATATTAATAAACGTATTGAAAATCCCTGATGTATGTGATATAATATATACAGTAAGAACATCATCAGGAGGCGGTAATATGAATTTTGACTACAGATTCGGTACTGAGGCTACATTTTCGGATTGGGTTTATGAAGGTGTTACCAAAGCACAGGCAATGCTGAATTCGGTTGACAATGATAATACTACAGAAGATGTTTCATCCGGTGATGATGACAAATAATTTCAATAAATTTGCGTGGTAAGTTATACTTGTCACGCATCTTTTTGTTAAAAATTTATTTAATTTCTTATTAATTGAGCCGCTATGTTTACATTTCTCACAAATATTAATAATTTCGTATTTTTTGTTGATTACACGGTTAATTTGTGATATAATAAACAATATGGAAATCAACATAAAAAATAACGATATTTTATTAACCGGTCAGGCTGATTTTGAACTGTCACATATCTTTGATTGCGGACAGTGCTTCCGCTTCAATAAGCTTGGTGAGAACGAATATATCGGCACTGCATTCGGTAAAACACTGCGTATTTCAAAAGAGAACGGTAATATCATTTTTCATAGCACTTCGATAGATGTTTTTAACGAGATATGGTACGACTATTTTGATTTATCACGTGACTATACAAAAATCAAAAATAAACTTACAGACAACAATGATTCTGTTATGCAAACAGCTGTCAGCTGTGGACACGGGATACGGATACTTAATCAGGATTTATGGGAAGCAATGATTTCATTTATAATATCCGCAAGCAATAATATACCCCGTATCAAAAAGATTGTGGAAGCACTGTGTACAAATTTCGGCGATGCTCACGAGTATGAAGGTAAAACATTTTATTCGTTTCCTTCTCCGGAAACAATCGCTTCGCTTTCTTTATCGGAGCTAAGTGTTATACGTGCAGGCTTCAGAGACAAATACATCTATGAATGTGCCAGAGGCGTAGTTAGCGGTCAGATTTCTCTTGACAGCATCAGAAATTCAGATACTCTTCTTGCGAAAAAATCGCTGATGAGTATTTATGGAATAGGCAATAAGGTTTCAGACTGCATACTGCTTTTCGGTTTAAAGCGATTTGACTCATTCCCTGTCGATGTATGGATCAAACGTGTTATGGAATACTGTTACTTCGGCAACGAGCAACAGACTGTGAAAACTATATCAGACTACGCTAACTCAAAATTCGGAGAACTTGGCGGTATCGCTCAACAGTATTTATTCTTTTATGCACGTGAGAACAAAATCGGCACAAACTAAATTTGATAATCGTAATACTTTGCGGAGCTTATCCGTAACGGCATGATTATATATAAACAATTTCCAAGGAGGAATACAAAATATGTTAGTTTCAGCAACTGAAATGTTAAAAAAAGCAGTTGAAGGCCACTATGCA
>CAYMCT010000299.1:0-1882 GCA_964389075.1 uncultured Lachnospiraceae bacterium | reverse complement strand
ATGAATGAGTTTGTGGATAAAATCCGTTCACTCGGCAAGAACGTAAGATTGGGGGATTTGAGATGCAAGAACTGATTAAACGTGCAAAAGAGCTTTTAAGTAACGGCACTGTGTCACGTGTTCTTGGCTGGAGAGCAGGCGACTTGCCGTATAATCCCGAACCTGCATATTTTAATGATGCAGACGCACTTTCAGATTTTGTTTATAACGGATTCTGCGGTGCAAACCTCAGCAAATATATGATAGAAGCATCAAAGCTTGAGGGAAAAACACTTGTGTTCTTAAAGCCCTGCGATACATACAGCTTTAACCAGCTTTTAAAGGAACATAGAGTAGACAGAGATAAGGCTTATATAATTGGCGTAGGCTGTAAGGGTAAGCTTGATATTGAAAAGATAAAAGCTAACGGCATAAAGGGTATAGAAAGCATTTCAATTACTGACGATACCTTAAATATCAGCACAATCTATGGCGAAAAAACAATGAAATATGCTGATGCTATGCTTGAACGCTGCCACGTATGTAAGGGCAAGGAGCATAGAGTATATGACGAGCTTATCGGAGAATCTGCTGATACAGTAGATGCAGAGCGTTTTGCGGAGATAGAGAGAATTGAAGCTATGAGCCCAATGGAGAAATTCGAGTTTTTCCAGGCAGAGCTCAGCAAGTGTATACGCTGTAATGCGTGCCGTAACGTATGTCCGGCTTGTTCATGCCGTAAGTGCGTTTTCGACAGTAACAAGTTCGACAGTGCACAGAAAGCGAATGTTGATACATTTGAAGAAAAAATGTTCCACATAATTCGTGCATTCCACGTTGCAGGTCGTTGTACAGACTGCGGTGAATGTAGCAGAGTATGTCCGCAGGGAATCCGTCTGCACCTCTTTAACCGTAAGTTTATTAAGGATATAAACGAGCTTTATGGCGAGTTTAAAGCAGGTGAGGATGCAGAAACCGTAGGACCGCTCACAAGCTTTACATTTGATGATGCAGAGCCGGGTATTGTGGGAGAAAGGGGATAATGATATGTATAAGATAGCAAAAGAAAAGCTTCCGTCATTATTCGGTGCAATCGCAAAGAACAGCGATTTGTATCTCCCGATAAAGAACGGCAATCAGGTGAATTTCGGTGCATGGACAGAGGATGCACAGGTAGATTTAGATACATTAAAAACGGTAAAATCACCAAAGGATGCCTTTTTTCCGCAGAGTGAAACACTTTACACCTGTACAAAAGAAGGCAAGAAAATAAAGATTGAGCCTGAAGAACTCAAAAACAAGGATTTTGTAGTATTCGGTATGAAGGGCTGTGACCTGAAGGGTGTTGAGGTGCTTGACAAAGTATTTTTGGCAGAGCCGGTTGACACTTTTTATGCGGCACGCCGTAAGCACGGTATAATTGTTACTATGGCTTGTAATGAGCCGGAGGAAAGCTGCTTCTGTAACGTTTTCGGTGTTGATGCATCAGCACCGCAGGGTGACGTTGCAGTATGGAGCGTAGGTGACGAGCTTTACTGGAAGCCGCAGACAGAAAAGGGTGAGGCTCTTACAGAGAGTGTTAAAGCCTTGCTTTCTGATGCAGACGAAGCAGCAGTAGAAGAAACAAAATCAGCAATAAAGAACATAGTAGCAAAGCTCCCGTACAGCAATCTTTCACTTGATGGCTGGGACGGTGATGCATTGCAGGAAAAATTCGATTCTGATATATGGGATGACCTATACAAGCCGTGTCTCGCTTGCGGAACCTGTACATTTGTATGTCCTACCTGTCAGTGCTATGACATAAAGGACTATGATACAGGTCACGGCGTACAGCGTTACCGTTGCTGGGATTCATGTATGTATTCTGACTTCACAATGATGGCTCACGGTAATAACCGTA
>CAYMCT010000298.1:0-1885 GCA_964389075.1 uncultured Lachnospiraceae bacterium | reverse complement strand
CTGATGCACAGACGATTACTGTTCCGTACACAGCAGACGGTGCAGCAAAGCGTTTATGGATTTGGAACAGCATGACGCCTCTTACCGAAGCTGCGTCGAGCATTACAGTTAAAACGAATATTGAGAACTGCACTGTTGATAGCGGCACAGTAACGGCAGAGGTTTACGCTATAGACGAAAACGAAACAAAAACAAAGATTTTGGAAACTGCATCGGCTGTTATTCCATCAATCGAGAGCGAAACGATTGAGATGACCGTTACAAAATCGGCTATACCTAAAAACACCGTAAAGCTTGTTACAGAGGTAACAGCACCCGATAACGTAAACGGAACAAAAACATATGACGTATCAGAAATCTATACAGGCATAATTTCTCCTGTTGCGGCTCCTGCCGATTCTGATTCAACAACAAACGGTGCACATGACCCGTCTGTTGTAAAGTTTCCGGACGATGATACATATTATGTATATTCATCACATCACCTTATTTTTACATCAGAAGATATGGTGAACTGGAAGAAATACGATTTCACTTCAAAGACTGTACAGGATATTTCGCCTGTTACATATAACTTTATTAGCAATAACTACACAGGAACAACTGTAAACGGTACATACTGGGCACCTGACGTTATCTATATGCCTGAGGATGCTGAGCATCCTTACTGGATGTACATTTCCGTTTCGTGCGGCTTAGGCGGCAGAAACTCAGCTATAAGCCTTATGAAATCGTCATCACCGCTGTTCTGGGCAGACACCAACGCCGACATAGTCGATGCAGGTGTTGTATATGCAACAAAGGAAAATAATAATTATAAAACAAACGCAATAGATGCAAATATATACAAAGACAATAACGGTAAAATGTATTTTATATGGGGTTCTTTCTGGGGCGGTATTCAGGCGGCTAACCTCACAGATGACGGATTTGTTGAGGGTATTGACTATACAAACGATTCGACTCTCCTTTCCTCATGTCAGAATTTCGGTAAAACCGTATACGCACAGTATTACGGTATCGCAGGACCTGAGGGACCGTGGATGCTTGAAAACGGCAATTACAGATATATGTTCACATCATACGGCTGGCTCGGTTCAAACTATAATACGAGAATAGCAAGAAGTGCGTTATCATCAAGCTTTGCAAATGTAACCGAAACAACTACAGGCGATGATACATCTTTAAAGGACGCTAACGGCGTATCGGTAGGAACAGAATATTCAAGCGGAAGCAAATCGGTTCCGTCAGGCTATAAGCTTATCGGTTCATACCGTTTAGGTGACGGTTCTATGACAATCGAGGGTGACGATAACGACTATTACATTTCACGTGATGCCGAGGACGCACATATCTACTACGGTCCCGGTCATAACAGTGCTATAAATACCTCTGACGGCGAAAGCTTCTATGTATCTCACACAAGAAAAGATGCGGTTGAGGGTGCGGCTGTATTGCAGATAAGAAAAATGCTCTGGCTAAACGGCTGGCCGGTTGTATCCCCTGTTACATATGCAGGAGAAAAGGAACAGGCATTGCCAAAAGAAATGCTTGTGGGTACATATGACTTAGCGGCAGTAGGTCAGACCAAAATGAACGGAACAGCTGTAAAGGCAAGAAACTTTGACCTCCCTGTGCTTTCGTCAAAAATCACTCTTAATGCTGACGGCACACTTGCCGACAGCCTCGGTACATGGAGCTTCGACGGTGATCATACCGTTACAATCAGGTTCACAAAGGACGGCGACACAGCCCTTGATGAGTTCTACAAGAGCGGCGATACACTCACCATGTACGCACTGTACGGATATGACAAGGACGAAAAAGAGCCTGTAATAGCACTCACAGGTCTTGATAATAACAACATAACACAGTTTGCTAAAAA
>CAYMCT010000297.1:0-1897 GCA_964389075.1 uncultured Lachnospiraceae bacterium | reverse complement strand
ATACCGTGCAGCTTTGCTGCACGGTATTTTGATTTCAGACAAGTAATTTACTTTTCCATTTACCGCTGTAATAACGTATTACCGGTATAAGACTTGCAAGCCCCCACGATATAGGAATCGCAATCCACAATCCCATAAGACCAAGCGGCTTTACAAGTATATATGATGCAATAATCCTGAACGCAAGCTCAGCAAGCCCTGTTATCATTGACACATAAACATCACCGGCACCGTGAACTACGTTAAGATAGCATCGCATAATACCTGCCATAAAATATGCTATACCTATTATTCTGAGATACTGTGTACCGATTGCGATTG
This sequence comes from uncultured Lachnospiraceae bacterium, assembly GCA_964389075.1. Classification (GTDB taxonomy): domain Bacteria; phylum Bacillota; class Clostridia; order UBA1381; family UBA1381; genus Ornithomonoglobus. The sequence goes on along the minus strand of CAYMCT010000297.1, from coordinate 1,576 downwards.
CCTCGCCTGATTTATTCGAGTCAAGAAACAGCAGTAATATTTTATCGCCGAACACCAACATCACAACTGCAATTAAAACACAATAACTCAATACCATAGCAAGTGTTTTATATAAACCGGTTTTTATTCTTTCCATTTTACCCGCACCTGCATTCTGACCGCAGAACACAGATAAGGACATAGCCATAGTTACTACCACCATTATGGTTATGGAATCTATCTTTGTAGATGCGGTATAAGCTGCAATAGCCATTGTTCCGAATCCGTTTATAAGTCGCTGAACGCTCATTGTTCCGATTGAAATCATACTGTTTTGCAAAGCTGCCGGAAGTCCTGTTTTAAGTATCTTTCCAACACATTCCTTATCCAGATTCAATTTTGTGCCAATCAGTTTGAAATCCCGCCTGTTACAGTACAAATATAATATACAGGTAACAGCCGAAACCGCCTCTGATATTATAGTTGCAAATGCAGCACCTGCAACCGACATTTTAAATACTACTACAAACAACAAATCAAGTACAATATTTGTAAATGATGAAAGCATAAGCATATATAACGGTATTTTCGAGTTACCCATATTTCTGAGAACTGCGGCACATATATTATATGCTACAGCAAACGGCATTCCTATCATTATAATTCTGAAATACAGTAACGAACTGCCTATTATTTCAGGCGGCACCGACAGAAACTCCAGAATAGGCTTTGAAAATATCAGAGCCAATGTTACAAGAAACACCGTAAGTATCATAAGTACAGCTATAACACTTCCAACCGTTTTTCGCATCAGTCTGTAATTCTTAGCACCAAAGCACTGTGATATAATAATGCCTGCACCGTTTGTCATTCCCATACACCAACAAAAAGTAAGCATCATAAGGGTTCCTGTTGAGCCCACCGCCGCAAGAGCATCCGCTCCCACAAATCTGCCTACAATAGTTGAATCTACTACATTATATAACTGCTGAAACACATTTCCAAGCAGCAAGGGTGCAGCAAAAGAAAGTATAAGCTTTATCGGGCTCCCCTCTGTCATCGACACTGTTTTTGCTTTCATTTTTCTCTCTCCCCAAACGCAAACAAGATATGTTCATTATACACCATCGTTTTTCAAATATCAACCCTTTTTTCATATATTTGTCAGCCCGAAAAAAACGCATCTGACTGTAATACAGCAATAATTTTATATTTTCAAGCAATAATGAATAGTGTTTTTTGAGCTGTAATGTAGTATAATGTAAGCTGTACAATGGCAATTATGCCATATATCAAGAAAAAAAAATCAAAGAAAGGGTCTTTTTAAATGAATATGAAAAAATGGCTTGAGGATTATATGTCAAGCCCCGTAAAGAAAGCAATGCCGATACTTTCATTCCCCGGTATCCATATTATCGGACACACCGTAGAGGAGCTGGTAAAGAGCGGCGATTTGCAGGCAGAATGTATGAAGGCAATTGCAGACCGTTTTGATACCGGTGCCGCATTCAGCTTGATGGACTTGTCAGTTGAAGCAGAGGCATTCGGAAGCACAGTTCACTACAGTGAGGACGATGTTCCTACAATAGTTGAAACA
>CAYMCT010000296.1:0-1898 GCA_964389075.1 uncultured Lachnospiraceae bacterium | reverse complement strand
AAAGAAGCACGGTATATATTTCTCACGTCCCGGTAACGGTATCTGTCACCAGGTACATCTTGAGCGTTTCGGCGTTCCGGGCAAAACACTTATCGGTTCAGACTCACACACACCTACAGGCGGCGGTATTGGTATGATTGCTATAGGTGCAGGCGGTATGGACGTTGCTGTTGCTATGGGCGGAGGCACATACTATATCACTTGTCCTAAGGTGGTAAAAGTAGAGCTTACCGGCAAATTAAGCCCGTGGGTTGCAGCTAAGGACGTTATTTTAGAGGTATTGAGACGTTTGTCAGTTAAGGGCGGCGTTGGTAAGGTTATAGAATACTGCGGCGAGGGTGTAAAGACACTTTCAGTTCCTGAGCGTGCTACAATAACCAATATGGGAGCAGAGCTTGGTGCTACAACCTCAATATTCCCGTCAGATGAAATTACGCTTGAGTTCTTGAAGGCACAGGGTAGAGAAGAGGTATATACACCGCTCTCAGCTGATGCAGATGCAGTATATGACGAAATAGTTGAAATCAACCTCAGCGAGCTTGTTCCTATGGCAGCTTGCCCACATTCACCTGATAATGTAAAAACAGTAGAAGAAATCGTTCCGATGAAGATTGACCAGGTATGTATCGGTTCATGTACAAACTCATCATTAATGGATATGATGAAGGTTGCACACATCTTAAAGGGTAAGACGGTGCACCCTGATGTACAGCTTTCAATCGCACCGGGTTCAAAGCAGGTGCTTTCGATGTTAGCTGAAAACGGTGCATTGGCAATAATGCTCGATGCAGGTGCAAGAGTGCTTGAGAGTGCTTGCGGTCCATGTATCGGTATGGGACAGTCACCGAATTCGGGCGGTATCTCATTAAGAACCTTCAACAGAAACTTTGAGGGACGTTCAGGTACTAAGGACGGTCAGATATATCTCGTTTCACCTGAGCTTGCTGCAGCGTCAGCACTCACAGGTGTACTTACAGACCCAAGAACATTAGGCGATATGCCTGAGTTCAAGCTTCCTGAGAAGTTCCTTGTAAACGACAATATGGTAGTTGAGCCTGCTTCGGAGGAGGAAATGGACAGTGTTGAGGTATTAAGAGGACCGAACATTAAGCCGTTCCCAACATCAGAGCCGATGCCAAAGGATATTGAAGCAAAGGTAAGCTTAAAGGTTGAGGATAATATCACAACAGACCATATCATGCCGGCGGGTGCTAAAATATTACCGCTCAGATCAAATATTCCGGAGATTTCAAAGTACTGCTTCGCTGTATGCGACGAGTCATTCCATGACAGAGCACTTGAAATGGGGAAGAGCATTATAATAGGCGGTTCTAACTACGGTCAGGGTTCATCACGTGAGCACGCAGCTTTGGCTCCGTTATATCTCGGTGTTAAGGCTGTTATTACAAAGTCATTCGCAAGAATCCATATGGCAAACCTTATAAATGCAGGTATAGTGCCTATGACATTTGTAAACGAAGCAGACTATGACAGAATAGACGGCAATGATGAACTTAAAATTGAAAACATCAAAGAACAGATTGCATCAGGTGATGTGGTTAAGGTTACAAACGTAACTAAGGGATTTGATTTTGAATGTTCGGTAAGCTTCTCAGACAGACAGAAGGAAATGCTTTATGCAGGCGGTCTTTTGAACTATACAAAGAACAGTAACTAATAAAAGAGCGGTACTCAAATCATGAGTACCGCTTTATTTTTCATGAAAATCTGAAAACAGGGTATAGCCCTTAAATATATTTTAAGTTTAATAAATCACTCTTTATTAAACTTAAAGACACTATTTTACCAATATAGAGCCAATATCGGTTAAATCACCATTATTCAGTGATATTACGTCTACACCTACGTTTTTGCAGAATGATATTATATTTTCACTG
>CAYMCT010000295.1:0-1904 GCA_964389075.1 uncultured Lachnospiraceae bacterium | reverse complement strand
TCATTCTCCTGTTATTTTCGGAATATAGATATAACTATTATACCACTTTTTTTCGTAACTTACAATAGTAATTTTAAAAATCGAATAACCGTTGACTTACCGAAGTTAATGTGGTATAATTTTGGTATGGTATAATATAACTTGAGGTAAGATAAAATGACAGAAAATTTTGATATAACAGGAATGTCGTGTGCGGCGTGCAGCGCACATATTGATAAAAGCGTGCGTGCAATTAGCGGAGTGAAATCCGTAAGCGTAAATCTTCTGAAAAATAGTATGAATGTTGAATTTAACGAAAAAGAAGTAAGCATACCGGACATAATAAAAGCAGTGGAAAGCGGCGGCTACGGTGCGACTGTAAAGGGCGAAAAGCAAAGCTTGAAAAAGCCTGATAAAGCTATTTCAAATATGCGTATGCGGATTATAGTATCATTTGCATTTCTAATTCCGCTTATGTATATTTCGATGGGGCATATGTGGGGACTTCCGTTTTTGTCGGTGTTTGATAAAAACGAGAATATTCCGGCATTTGCGTTTACGCAGTTTTTGCTTACACTGCCCGTAATAGGCGTGAATTTTAAATATTTTACTAACGGATTTAAAATGCTGTTTAAGCGTACACCTAATATGGATTCGCTTATAGCAATAGGCTCGGCGGCAGCTGAAATATACGGTATTGCCGCAATATATATTATATGTCATGCACTGGGTACCGGTGATACGCATACACTTCATTCTATGGGAATGAATCTGTATTTTGAGTCTGCCGCAATGATACTGACACTAATAACGCTCGGCAAATTCCTCGAAGCGCGTGCGAAGGGCAAAACCACCGATGCAATTGAAAAGCTTATAAAGCTTATGCCGGACACTGCAACTGTTGAGCGGAACGGTGTGGAGAAAATTGTACCTGTATCGGATATAAACAAAGACGATATTATAATCGTAAAGGCAGGTGCGTCGATAGCTCTTGACGGAGTTATAACAGACGGCTCTGCTGCGGTTGATGAAAGTGCAATTACAGGTGAAAGTATACCTGTAGAAAAAACAGTAGGTGACAGTGTAACAGGTGCAACGGTATTAAAAAACGGATATATTAAGGTTAAGGTCACGCATACGGGCAGTGATACAACCCTTTCAAAGATAATAAGCCTTGTTGAAGAAGCATCGGCATCAAAAGCACCAATTGCACGGCTTGCAGATAAAATTTCGGGCATTTTTGTACCGATAGTAATCGGAATTGCATTGCTTACATTCATTGTATGGATGCTGTGCGGCAGTCAGTTCAGCTTCGCTCTCAATATGGCAATATCGGTGCTGGTTATATCGTGTCCGTGTGCGTTGGGACTTGCAACGCCAACGGCTGTTATGGTCGGAACGGGCAGAGGAGCAGCAATGGGAATACTCACAAAATCAGCCGAGGCACTTGAGAATATGCATAACATCGACACGGTAGTGTTTGACAAAACCGGAACAATAACCGAGGGCAGACCGTATGTTACAGATATAATCACAGTCGGCGTAACCGAAGCCGAGCTTTTAAAGATAGCCGGAGCAATCGAAAAAATGAGCGAGCATCCGTTATCGGCTGCAATTTCGGAACGGTGTGAGGGAATAGCATTGCCTGATGTTACTGATTTTATGCAGATAGAGGGCAGAGGTCTCGGCGGCAAAATTGACGGCAAATCCGTGCTTGCGGGTAATGCAAGGCTTATGCAGGAAAACGGTGTTAATTTTACCGAAAATACTGTATTGGCAAACGACGGAAAAACACAGATGTATTTCGCATTTGACGGAAAGCTGATCGGTATAATTGCCGTTGCCGACAGAATAAAGGAAAATAGTGCTGTTGCAATAAAAGAGTTGAAAAAGCTCGGTATCCGTGTTATAATGATAACGGGCGA
>CAYMCT010000294.1:0-1917 GCA_964389075.1 uncultured Lachnospiraceae bacterium | reverse complement strand
GTTAAACTGACGGATATCAGTGAAGTTTATCTTGCCGCATTTCGGACAAACAATAGCGTGTGAATCGATATATTCCTTGAGCTGTTCGTTGCTCCAGCCGTCACAGCAGATTTCTTCGTTGTTTTCTGCAGCATAGTCCTCAATAAGCTTGTCGGCTCTGTAACGTGCTTTACACTCTTTACAGTCCATAAGCGGGTCTGAAAAGCTGCCTACGTGACCTGATGCTACCCAAGCTTCGGGGTTCATAAGTATAGCGCAGTCAAGACCTACATTATACGGTGATTCCTGAATGAACTTCTTTCTCCAGGCATCCTTTACGTTGTTTTTTAGTTCAACACCGAGCGGACCGTAGTCCCATGTGTTAGCCAAGCCACCATATATTTCACTTCCAGCAAAGATAAATCCTCTGCCTTTGCAAAGTGCGACAATTTTATCCATTGTCTTTTCAGTATTATTCATCTTGTCACCTCGTAGTTCGCGGACAAATCCACGTATTTTAAATTATCTTATATTGTATAATAACTGTCTGAATTTGTCAAGCTTTATTTTAATGTTCAGAGAAATTAGTCAGATTGCAGTCTGTACAGTAATTTTTGTGGTAACTGAGTAATACATTATAACCATAAGCATGCCGTGAATATGGAGTTTATTTAGTAATATTTTGCTATTGAAAAAGAAAAGTTGTTGTGTTAGAATGTATATGTGATTATGGAAGGAATAGTTGGTAAAGGTGCATGTGATGAGATTCATCAGGAGGAGAAATCATGCAGGTTATATCGAATATTAACTTTTGGGTTTATGTAGTGTTTTTTGTTTGCTATTTATACCAGATATGTTTTATTGCAGTCCCGTTTCTGAAGAGGGACAAATCGTTTAAAAATGCGAAAGCAAACAGGTTTGCGGTGCTTATATCCGCAAGAAATGAAAGGAATGTAATTAAGAATCTGATCGACAGCATAAAGGATCAGACATATTCATCAGAGCTTATTGATATATATGTTGTGGCAGATAACTGCACTGATAATACTGCAGAGATTGCAAGAAATTGCGGTGCGAATGTATATGAGCGTTCCGATACGGTAAAAGTAGGTAAGGGCTATGCGCTTAACTATCTGTTAAAGGAAATTTACCGCAAGCACGGCAATGACTACTATGACGGATATTTCGTGTTTGATGCCGATAATGTGCTTGACCCACACTATATTGAGGAAATGAATAAAACATTTTCAAACGGATATGAAATCCTCACAAGCTACCGTAACTCGAAAAACTACGGTGATAACTGGATTTCAGCCGGATACGGACTGTGGTTTCTGCGTGAGTCGAAGTACCTCAATTATCCGAGAATGCTTCTTAACACAAGCTGCGCTGTTTCTGGAACAGGCTTTATGTTCAGCAAAAGCATTGCAAAGCAGCTTGACGGTTGGAAATACTATCTGCTTACAGAGGATATAGAATTTACAGTTGACCACATAGTAAAGGGGCATAAAATCGGTTTCTGCAAGAATGCAGTTCTATATGACGAACAGCCGACTACGTTCAGTCAGTCAGTAAGTCAGAGAATGCGTTGGGCGAAGGGATATATGCAGGTGTTCAGACACTACGGTATAAAGCTTTTGAAGGGTATGTTCTCGCACCGGTTTACATCGTGCTACGATATGATAATGACAACAATGCCGGCCATTCTGCTAACGCTGTTTATGGCATTTACAAACGGTATAGCACTGTGCATTTCTGTTGCGTCAGATGAGAGCGTCAAATTCATTTTTGAATCACTGTTCTGTGGAATATCAGGTATGTATATGATGCTGTATACAATCGGTGCAATAACAACAGTAACAGAGTGGAAGAACATCTATACAACTGCACCTAAAAAGATTTTGTATACATTCACATTCCCGCTGTTTATGATGACAT
>CAYMCT010000293.1:0-1924 GCA_964389075.1 uncultured Lachnospiraceae bacterium | reverse complement strand
CAAGATTTAATAGATGAGATGAATGCGGTAGGGTGACAAAACGTTCTAGAAGGAGGCGAGAAATATTTTTGACGGTTTTACAGCAAGCACACAGTCGCTGAGGATTTTTTCGGCATCAGGTAATGTAAGGTCTTTAATGCTTCTGTTATATATTGCATTGCTCAGATAATATTTTTGTGACAATTCGTAAAACGGAAATTTTGCGGCGAAGCTTGAGCCGAATATAACAATTTCGTTTTTTAAAGTGATGTCATTAAAAACTTTATAAGCTTTGCTTTTTTCAACAATTTCTGTTTTCATTTGTGTATTCCTCCGTTAGCTTGCAAAAGCTTCGTTCCTCTTATTTATAAAGTACAAAACCAAATCAATGCTTACAACAATAAAATTAAATATGTACACAATCAGAACATAGGTTATATTGCCGCCTATAATTTTGCTGAGTATACCAAATATATAGCCTATCAGGATTGCAATTATAAAAACAATGCTTTTTCCCTGTGTCGACTTTGAAGTAATGCTCTTATATACTGATATCGGCCATGAAATACCGAAGCATATCAGCATAATACATTCAAAAATCTGAACCATATTATTTCACTCCTTATGTGTTTTTCGTTTTATATTATACTCTTGACAAATCAATTTGTAAAATATATAATTGTTATATAATGTATAACCTTAAGTTATGATTTGGAGGGGCGTATGGAGCTTAATAAATTACACCATTTTCATATAGTGGCGAAGCATCAGAATGTAACTCGTGCGGCAGAGGAATTGTACGTTTCACAGCCGGCGCTTACTAAAACTATAAAAGCATTGGAAAAAGAAATTGGATTGCCTTTATTTTTTAAAAAGGGCAGGCATATATATTTAACGAAGTTCGGGGAATATTTAAAGGAAAGAACAGACCGCATGTTTGCGATTGTTGACGGAGTTTCGGACGAGCTTGAAAAGATGAAAAACGAGGCGAAAAACACAATCAAGCTAAATGTTCTTGCGGCATCAACTGTTGTAACGGATGCAGTTGTTGAATATACAAAACAAAATAAATCAGCGGTATTCCAAATTATTCAGAATTCGGAAGTTGACTGTGATATTTCAATTACCACCAATGCAGTTAATTTTTCGTATCTGCCTGAGTTTGAGGAACGCTGTATAATTGAGGAGAAAATCTATCTTGCCGTACCGGAAAATTCGGAATATAAGGATTCGATAGATTTGAGGGAAGTAAGGGACAAGGGCTTTGTAAACTTGTCCGGTTCACGCCTGTTCAGAACGGTATGTGATAAGTTTTGTGAATCAGTGGGCTTTAAGCAGAATGTAATATTTGAATCAGATTCGCCTACTACAGTTATAAATATAATAAAAGCAGGTTCAGGCATAGGTTTCTGGCCTGAATTTTCGTGGGGAAAGCTTCCGGCAAGCGGAGTAAAGCTTGTTTCTATAGCAAATCCTGTTTGCCAGAGAGAATTGATAATAGGACTTCACGGCAAGCATTCTGTATCTGAAACCTCGGGTGATTTTTACAGATTTTTGCTTGATTTCATAAAACAACAGTACAAAAAAACACAGCAGCGATTAATCTGCTGTGATGTTTGATATAAGTTCCTTGTAATCTATTTGTTCTTTGATAAAGCTGTTTATGCATAGCAAATTGGAGCAAGTATAACCGAAAGCACCGTAGCGGCAGTCTGTTTCGGGCTCCTTGCACGCATCGCAAAGGCACATCTGACCTTTGGTTATAGGAATAACTATGTAATCATTTTCGTTCAGAAGCTTTATTGCTTCGGCAAGCTTTTCTTTGTCTGCCATATAAAACACCTCGTATGCTTAATTGAAAAAAGCATCGACCTTGTCGATGCTTTTTCTTGGCGATCCGGATGAGGCTCGAACTCACGACCTCTAGCGTGACAGGCTAGCGTTC
>CAYMCT010000292.1:0-1935 GCA_964389075.1 uncultured Lachnospiraceae bacterium | reverse complement strand
GGACCGGTTGCAGGAATAACTGCACTTATTCTATCGGGACTTTCCACAAGCCGATATGCATTTGAGGGGTTTTTATCGGTAAACAAACGTAACCGACGTGAGCATCTTGACAGTATCAAAAATGATACACACACGCTTATTTTCTACGAGGCGCCGCATAAGCTGAAAAATACACTTGCTGATATGGCAGCAGTATTGGGCGGTGAACGCAGAATTGCTCTGGCACGTGAGCTGACAAAGCTTCACGAGGAAATAATAAGAACTACCTTAAACGGTGCAATTGAGCTATATAACGAAACAGCACCGAGAGGTGAGTATGTTCTGGTTGTTGAAGGTGCAGCGGAGGCGGCTGTGGCAGAAGAATGCTTCTGGTCAGATATGAGCATAAAAGAACACGTTGATAAATATTTGTCTGACGGTATGACTCAGAAAGATGCAATCAAAGCAGCGGCAACCGACAGAGGCGTACCTAAGCGGGAGGTATACAACGAATACCATAAGGACGCATAACGGGAGAGTGGTACTATGCGAAAGAATAAAGCTAAGCTTGTTACGATGCTTGTAACAGTTGCGGGTGCAGCTGCTTACGGAGCGGTTGCAGGCAAGGGTGTTTTTAACAGACCGAGATTTAAAGAACAGCACAAAGCTTTGTCAAACTATGTTGATAATAACTATCCCGGATGTTCATATACACCCATAACTATGCACGGTAAAGGCTGGGCATCGGCTGTTAAGCGTAACGGTAGGGTGGTAGTCTTTGTGTATTTCACAAAGAGCGATGAAGGTATCTATATATTTACGGAATCAAAAGAAAAAGAATAAATATTGTAACACAAATCCCGATTTCTGAATAGTATATATTACAATTCAGAGAGAAGGAGGTTAACGTATATGTGTTTATTTGGTAACAACAGCTGTAATTCGGAATGGATATGGATTCTTATAATCATCGTATTGATTTCATGCTGCTCAAACAACAATTGTTCAAACAACGGTTGTGGCTGCGGTTGCGATTGATAAAATCAAATCCTGAAAAGTGCGGTCTTAATGACCGCACTTTTTGTGTCAAAAATCATATAGTTTACATAATATACAATACGAATATTCGTATATTAAAGTAGAAAGGACTATATTGATATGGCAGAAAACAACAATGGTTTGACGGGAGGTCAGAACAGCTATTGTCCGTATGTAAATTGCGGTTGCTTGGGCTATGGTTATGTTCCTGTTCAGAAGCTTAACTGTGTGTATGATACAGATATGGCTATATGTAACGGAACAGTGTTCCCGGAACTCGATTTGGATATATGCGAGTACGGATGTGTATGTAAAGGATGGGGAGGTACTCAGGATGACGAAAAATGAGAAATTATTTGAAATCCAGAAATATAATTTTGCAGCCTATGATATGCTGCTGTTTTTAGACACTCATCCTAACGATAAAAAGGCGTTCAGGATGTTTAAAGATCTTGTAGAAAAGCTGAAGATGAAAAAGAGAGAATATGAGGCAGAGTACGGACCTTTAGAGGCATATAATGCGGCTGATTTTGATACATTCAAATGGCTTGAAGAGCCATGGCCGTGGGAAAGGAAGGCGAATGTTTAATGTTTTCATATAATAAATTTCTTGAGTTTCCGATAAATATAAAAAACAAAAACACACGCCTTGCTAACATTGTGGCAACGCAGTACGGCGGTGCGTACGGTAAAAGTTTGAGTAATGGAAACGGCGACTGTTTATTCTAAAATATGGTTAGAAGCCTAATACGCAATTTTTGTATATAAACGCTAAAAGTGTGTATAAATTTATGAGAATAAAGCCAGAAACTTTAAACAATATAAAAGTTTCTGACTTGAAATTAAGAAATTCTTGACTTTATAGACCAGTTAATAAAAGTCAAGTCCTAAAATGAAAAAAATCAATTTTTTTTCGTT
>CAYMCT010000291.1:0-1940 GCA_964389075.1 uncultured Lachnospiraceae bacterium | reverse complement strand
GACTTATAAAAGGTATAAAAACCTTTGATGCGGAGAAAAACAAAAAGCTTTCCTCATATGTTTCAAGATGTATTGAAAACGAGGTGCTTATGTATCTCCGTTCAACAAAAAAGCAAAGGAACGAAGTGTATATAGACGACCGCATCGGAACTGACCGTGACGGCAACTCAATGACTCTCGCAGATATATTACCGAATAATGAGCCTGACATCGCAGATATGGTTTCAGACGATATCGAAACACGCAAGCTTTACAGTGCAATGAAAGCTTCGCTCACGCCAAGCGAATATTCAATAATTGTAAAGCGGTACGGCTTAGGCGGTACAAAACGGTATACACAGCAGGAAATAGCCGATTCTTTAGGAATAAGCCGCAGCTATGTGAGCCGGATTGAAAAGAAGTGTCTCATAAAAATCTCACAAAAATTCGATTTGAACGATTAGTATTGAAAACGCTTTTACTCTGTGATAAAATATTTATACAAAGACTACACCTCAGTCTTTTGTTTTACAAAAGCCGGCTCCCCTCAGGCATGGGAGACAACAAAGGAGTACTATTATGGAAATAATTACACTTATACTATCAATTCTTTCTTTTATAGGAGTTATTATACTCTTGTTCAGAAAAAACAACACAGACGACATACAGCAGGCAATCCTGCCGTTTTCAAATATGATAAGCAATAACCAACGTGAAATAGGCAATATGCAAACCGAACGCTTTACTGTAATTGACAAACGGATAAATGATATGAATTCAACGCTCAACACACAGCTTGAACGCATACGCAAAGAGAACAGCGAAAAGCTTGCTGAAATCCGCCGCACTGTTGATGAAAAGCTTCAGGAAACTCTGGAATCACGCATTTCAAAGTCATTCAGGCTCGTTAATGAACGACTTGAACAGGTTTATAAAGGACTTGGCGAAATGCAGAGTCTTGCTCAGGGCGTAGGTGATTTGAAAAAGGTGTTATCTAATGTAAAAACACGCGGAATACTTGGTGAAATGCAGCTGGGTGCAATCCTTGAAGAAATAATGTCACCGGAACAGTACGAAACAAATATCGCAACCGTGCCTAACAGTAAGAACGTAGTAGAATTTGCAATAAAGCTCCCCGACCGTGACGGCAGCTTTACTTATTTGCCTATTGATTCCAAATTCCCTGCCGATACTTATAATACCTTACTTGATGCATACGAAAGAGGTGATAAAGCAGCCGTTGATGCCGCTGCAAAAGCATTAAGACTGCGTATTCTCAGCGAGGCAAAGGACATACGCACAAAGTATGTATCTCCCCCATCCACCACAGATTTTGCGATAATGTTCCTGCCGTTTGAGGGGCTGTATGCCGAGGCGGTAAACCGAGGTCTTGTAGAGGAGCTGCAGAACACATACCGCATTATGATAGCCGGTCCCAGCACAATGGCTGCAATGCTTAATTCTATTCAGATGGGGTTCAAAACACTTGCCATTGAAAAGCGTTCCGCCGAGGTCTGGAACGTTCTCGGAGCGGTCAAGACTGAATTCGAAAAATTCAGCGATATTCTCCTCGCAACACAGCATCGGCTGAATCAGGCAAACAACGAGCTCGACAAGCTCGTTGGTGTTCGCACACGTGCAATTGTACGAAAGCTAAGCTCAGTTGAAAAGCTTGAAAGTGACGATATTTTCATAGACGATTAAATAAGCAGCCTATCGCTCAATGTCATTAAGTTAAAATATATTTTTGTTAAGGTTGCACAAATATGCTCTACTTTTTTGAATTTCTTTAATTTTTTCAAGCTCTATTTGTTGGACACCCCAGCAAATAGAGCTCGAAAAAGAGGTAGCATAGCAATCTCCTAATTATACGCCCACGATATGTTATAGAATAATATTCATCATTTCCATAAGCCCGTTAATTTTATAATCGCACAACTCCCCAACACCTGCCTGCTCGA
>CAYMCT010000290.1:0-1941 GCA_964389075.1 uncultured Lachnospiraceae bacterium | reverse complement strand
TGTTGTAATCGGATGTATGGCAGGTGCAATTACATCAATGTTAAGCGTATACGGACTTTGCCATTTATTCGGATTGGAAGACGAAATAACAGGTGCTATGATACCAAAATCTGTTACAACACCGATTGCACTTGAAATATGTTCACGTTTTGACGGGATGCAGGTTGTAACAATTATAGCTGTTATGCTGACCGGAATTTTCGGAGCAGTTGCAGCTCCTCTTATGGTTAAATTATTCCGTGTAAAAAATCCGGTAGCTGTAGGTACAGCAATAGGAGCTTGTTCCCATGCAGTAGGAACAACAAAGGCAGTGACAATGGGCGAAGTTGAGGGGGCGATGTCAGGTGTTGCCATTGGTGTTTCAGGTCTGATATCGGTTCTTATTACTGCATTTTTGTGAGTTTTTTAAGTATTAGAAATATATTTCATAAGGAGTTTATAGAAATTATAAGAGAAAAAATAGTAAAGGCATAGCTTGCAAAAACATATACAACTGCAGCGAAAAAAGAACAAAGCGCCTTCGTCGCACGCCTGCGGCGGGCAGAGAAGGATAACGCTTTAGTTCTGCCCATGTGCGTTTCCAAGCGTAGCGAGGAAAAATGCCGTAAAAAAATGCCGTAAGGCATTTTTTTTGTGCAACTCCTGTTTTCAATATGATTTTAGAACAGCTTATGATACAAAGCTTATCTAAAAGCTCAGAATTGGTTCGCATAATTCGTTTTGCAAAGGATACTGCCGCAAGACCATTAACGCACAGCATCAAAATCATTGATGTGCGGTAGGAATGACAGAAAACAGTCGTCAAGTGAGTTGTTAATATCAGCGCTGACGCTGTGGGATTTTTTCTTTTAACAGACAATCAACACGGTTAAAAAGAAGAATATTCGAGTATGGCAGTATGCGTCACATTTTTTATTTTCAGAATATTTTTGTTAATTTAGTAATGGCAACTTCTATGAAAATAATGTATCATATATTTAGGCTATTGTAATTAAAACAGAGAGGAGTTATTTTTATGAATAAAAATTTCATTGCATTTTTCAGTGCACTTTCGATTATAGGAGCTGTTATCGCACCGGTTGCATCAGCAGCGGAAAATCAAATATTGGATCAGAGTAATAATTTTAGTGATGTTGTTCTTCTTGAAACGGACGTTTCAGAGACAGTTTTGTTTGGTAGTGAGATATATAAAGAAGGAAACTTTGTGTTGTATGACGATACAAACGAAGCAGGAACAATAACTGTATGGGACAGCTTTGGATTGCAGGCAGAAATGGGAAATGACTGGAGCGATACCAATGGAGTAAAGACGGATATCACAGAATATGTGAAGGGTTATTCAGGAAGAGAATTTAATATTACATTAAATGTAACAAACTGGTCATGGAGCGGTGATGCTGACACCATAAATCAGGTAAAGGTGTTCTTTGAGGTAGTAGGAGCAGACGGAGAAAAGAGAACTGTAGATATATGTACAGGACCGGATTCGATGGACGCTATATCAGAAAATGCAACAGATGTATCGGGCTCGGCAACATTAAGCTTTGAGGATACCGATACAGTATATCTTTGCTTTGTGCATGGAGCAGGAATACAGCAGTACAAGGCTGTAAGCTTTAGCGTGACTGACGAAGAAGACCCGACTCCTGCACCGACTGTTACTGAAAAAGACTTGTTTGGCAGTGAGATATATAAAGAGGGAAACTTTGTGCTGTATGATGATACAAATGAAACAGGCACAATAACTGTATGGGACAGCTTTGGATTGCAGGCGGAAATGGGAAATAACTGGAGCAGTACCAATGGCGTAAAGACGGATATTACCGAATATGTCAAAGGCTATTCGGGAAAGACATTCAGCATTACATTAAACGCAACCAACTGGGCATGGAGCGGTGATGCAGATACTATAAATCAGGTAAAGGTGTTCTTTGAGGTAGT
>CAYMCT010000289.1:0-1945 GCA_964389075.1 uncultured Lachnospiraceae bacterium | reverse complement strand
CCGTCGCCAAGATATATAACCTTACCGTTTTTATAAGCCTTGTTGATTTCTGTAACCGTCATAACACACGGTGCCGTGACTTCATTCATTATGCCGTCTGTAAACTCATATGCCGCTGTAAACACCTCGTCACGGCGAGCATCAAGCATCGGGACTATAACCCCGTCAGAGCAGGCAAGATTGTACGCCAGAGCTTCAAGCGTATTCACTGCAATAACAGGCTTGTTCATCGCCTGAGCAAATGCACGTACACTTGAGATGCCGATTCTCAGTCCTGTAAAAGAACCCGGGCCTACCGTAACGGCAAAGGCATCAACCTCTGATATATCCATTCCCAAATCCGCAAACAGACGTTCTGTGATATACATAAGGTTCTGCGAGTGCTTCTTCTGATTTCTCAGAATGCTTTCGCCAAGAATTATGCCGTCCTCAAGAATTGCAACTGATGCAGGGAACGAAGATGTATCTACTGCAAGTATTTTCATTTTGTTCCCTCCTCCAGTATTATTTCTCTGTAATCATAACCCTTTGTTTCATCTTTAAGTATTGTCAGCTTTATATAATCATCAGGGAAAAGCTCCTCTATCAGCTCTGCCCACTCGACTACGCACACACCGTCACCATCGACGTATTCATCATAACCAATCTCATACATTTCGTCAGGGTCGGATATTCTGTATACGTCAAAATGATATAACGGCAGTCTGCCTTCGTATTCGTTTACGATTGTAAATGTAGGGCTTGTTATATGCTGATTAATTCCCAAAGCCTTTGCAAGTCCTTGCACAAATGCAGTTTTTCCCGCTCCGAGGTCGCCGTACATTGCAATGAACTCACCGCCGTTTAATGTGTCAGCAAGCTCCTTTGCAATCCTGACAGTATCATCATATGAGTATGATTCGTATTTCCTCATCAGAACAACCCCGAAATCATACTGTTTTCATCAATATCAATTTTCTCCGCAGC
Organism: uncultured Lachnospiraceae bacterium; assembly: GCA_964389075.1. Taxonomy (GTDB): domain Bacteria; phylum Bacillota; class Clostridia; order UBA1381; family UBA1381; genus Ornithomonoglobus. The sequence continues at coordinate 979 of CAYMCT010000289.1, read as the reverse complement.
AGGCACCTTTGGGAGTCCCGGCATTGTCATAATGTCTCCCGCTTCCGCTACTATGAAGCCCGCTCCGTTTGATATACGGATTGTTTTGATATTTACGGTAAAGCCTTCAGGTCTGCCGAGAAGCGAAGCATTATCAGATAATGAATACTGTGTTTTCGCAATACAAACCGGCTTCTTATCAAGACCAAGCTCTTCAAGCTTTTTAATTGCCTTCTTAGCCTTAGGTGAGAATACTACTCCGTCACCGCCGTAAATCTTTGTTACGATAGCATTTATCTTATTTCCGATTGTATCGTTAATATCATAAACAGGATGATATTCTGCTTTTGTTTTTTCAATCGCCTCTATAACATATTCTGCAAGCTCGGTGCCGCCTTTTCCGCCCTTTGCGAACACTTCGCAAAGCGCACACTTAACACCGTACTCTGCACATTTATCAATAACAGTCTTCAACTCAGCATCAGTATCGGTATCAAAACGGTTAAGTGCCACGACAACAGGTGTACCGAAGCTCTGCATATTTTCGATATGCTTACTGAGGTTCACAATACCCTTATTAAGTGCATCTGTATTCTCTGTTTTCAAGTCGTCCTTTGCAACGCCGCCGTTATATTTCAAAGCCTTTACTGTTGCAACTATAACAACCGCATCAGGACGCAAGCCTGACATACGACACTTGATATCCATAAACTTTTCAGCACCCAGATCAGCACCGAAGCCTGCCTCTGTTATTGCATAATCACCAAGCTTAACAGCAAGCTTAGTTGCCTGAACACTGTTACAGCCGTGAGCGATATTAGCGAACGGTCCGCCGTGAACAAAGCATGGTGTATGCTCTAAGGTCTGCACCATATTCGGCTTTATTGCATCCTTTAAAAGTGCCGTCATAGCACCTTCAGCCTTAAGGTCCTTTGCATATACCGGCTCACCGTCACGTGTGTATGCCACAATAATTCTGCCAAGTCTTTCTTTAAGGTCT
>CAYMCT010000288.1:0-1957 GCA_964389075.1 uncultured Lachnospiraceae bacterium | reverse complement strand
GAAGGGCATAAGAGTAATCGTATTCCCTGCAACACAGAAGATTTATCTCGACGCACTGAACGACGGTACATTATCAGCACTTGTTGAGGCAGGCTGTGTAATTTCGGCACCTACCTGCGGACCGTGTCTTGGTGGTCATATGGGAATTCTGGCAGAGGGCGAAAGATGTGTTTCAACAACTAACCGTAACTTTATCGGAAGAATGGGTCACGTTGAGAGTGAAGTATATCTTGCAAGTCCGGAAGTAGCGGCAGCAAGCGCATTAACCGGTAAAATTACAGCACCGGAGGAAGTAATGTAATGCGGCTAAATTTCCGGATATTGCACGCTTGAGCATACTCGCATATAAAAATATAGCCTCGTCTGCTCAAACGCACAATCTACGTAAATTTTTCACGCATTAAGGTTTATATAAAAGGAGATATAGAAAATGAATGCAAAAGGTTCAGTAATTAAATATGGAGATAATATAGATACAGACGTAATTATCCCGGCAAGATATCTTAATACATCGCTTCCGGAGGAGCTTGCAAAGCACTGTATGGAGGATATAGACACTGAGTTTGTTAATAAGGTAAATGCAGGTGATATAATGGTGGGCGGTGCAAACTTCGGCTGCGGTTCATCACGTGAGCATGCACCTATCGCTATCAAGGCAAGCGGAATTTCGTGTGTTATAGCAGAGAGCTTCGCAAGAATATTCTTCAGAAATGCACTTAATATCGGACTACCTATCCTTGAGTGTCCTGAGGCTGCAAAGGATATTGACGAGGGCAACACTGTTTCGATCAATTTCGATACCGGCGTAATCACAAACGAAACAAAGGGCAAGACCTATCAGGCTGCTGCGTTCCCTGAGTTTATGCAGGAGCTAATCAATGCCGGAGGACTTGTTAAATATATCGAAAGCGGCAAGATGTAAGGAGAAGATGACAATGGAATTTAAAATAGCTTTAATCAAGGGTGACGGAATAGGTCCTGAAATTGTTGAGGGTGCTGTTACAGTGCTTGATGCAGTTGCAAAGAAATATAATCATACATTTAACTACACAGACGTACTTATGGGCGGCTGTGCGATAGATGCAACAGGTGTTCCGCTTCCGCAGGAAACAATCGACATCTGTAAGGCATCAGACAGTGTTCTTCTTGGTGCTGTTGGCGGTCCTAAGTGGGATAACTGTAAGGAAAGACCTGAAAAAGGACTTCTCGGTATAAGAAAGGCACTCGGACTTTATTCAAATCTTCGTCCGTCAATCTTAAAGCCACAGCTTAAAGAAGCATCACCGCTCAAAGACGAAAAGCTTGAAAAGGGACTTGATGTAATGGTAGTTCGTGAGCTTACAGGCGGCATCTACTTCGGCGAAAGACATAATGCAGAGGACGGCTCATGGGCGAGTGATGAAGAAAAGTACAGCGTAGAAGAAGTTAAAAGAATAGGTAAGATTGCTTTTGAAACCGCAATGTTAAGAGATAAGCGTGTTGTATCTGTTGATAAGGCTAACGTACTTGATTCTTCAAAGCTCTGGAGAAGAACTATGGACGAGATGGCTAAGGATTATCCTGAGGTCACTCTTTCACATATGTATGTTGATAATGCTGCAATGCAGCTCGCAATCAACCCGGCACAGTTTGACGTTATTGTAACATCAAACATATTCGGCGACATTCTTTCAGACTTGTCATCAGCAATCGCAGGCTCAATCGGTATGCTACCGTCAGCATCGCTTGGTGCAACAAAGTGCGGTATGTACGAGCCGATTCACGGCAGTGCACCTGATATTGCCGGTCAGGATAAGGCTAACCCGATTGCAACTATTGTTTCAGCCGCTATGATGCTTGAAATGTCGTTCGGACTTGTGGACGAGGCAAAGGCTATTAATGCGGCTGTTGATAAGGTTCTTGATCTCGGATACAGAACTCCTGATATCTACAGTGAGGGACCAACTAAGGTTGGCTG
>CAYMCT010000287.1:0-1970 GCA_964389075.1 uncultured Lachnospiraceae bacterium | reverse complement strand
TCTTATCCTTAAACTGTGTCATTCTCTGAAGCTCACCCATATATGTGTAGCAGTTAAGCACCCACGCAAGCTCTGCGTGTGCACTGTTATGCGACTGTATAAACAGAATACTCTTTTCAGGGTCAATTCCGCACGCAATATAGAGTGCCAAAAGCTCAAGAGTGCGTTTTCTCAGCTCGGCCGGAGTCTGACGCACAGTTATTGTATGCATATCCATCATTGCATATATACACTCGTACTCGTCCTGAAGATTGACCCAGTTTCTAATCGCACCGAGGTAGTTACCCAATGTTATTGTTCCTGACGGCTGCACGCCCGAGAATATTCTTTTTTTCTTTTCTGTTATATTGTTAGTTTCCAAATCTTCTTACCCCTCTCAAATTACAGAATTTCTGTTAAAACCTCGCCAACTCGTTTAACGCCCTCTGCAATCTTTTCTGCCGGAATTGACGAGAAGTTCATTCTGAACTGATTTGAAGGTGCGTTTTGATCCATTGCAAAATTCGAACCCGGTACAATTGCAACCTTGCGTTCAAGACACTTGTCAATTACTACCGAAATATCATCAAGCCCCGGGCAGGTACACCACATAAATATTCCACCCTCAGGCTCTACCCATTCAACCTTGCCCTTTGGGAAGTATTCTTCCATTGCGTCAAGCATTACTCTGCACTTTTTGCCGTAAAGCTGACGGTTCTTTTCAATATATTTGTCAATATCGTACTTTTTCATAAACTGTACGCACATGAGCTGTGTGAGCATCGGTGTATGTACGTCGTTCACCTGTTTAAGCATCTCTACCTTTTCGAGAAACGTTGCAGGACCAACAAGATAGCCAAGTCTCATACCCGGCGAAAGAATCTTTGAGAACGAACCGCAATAGATTACCCTGCCCTCTGTATCAAGCGATTTTAATGTTGGAACATCATCACCTGAAAAACGCAGGTCGCCATACGGGTTATCCTCGATAATAAGCAGGTTGTATTTTGATGCAAGCTCTAATAGCTTCTTTCTCTTTTCAATGCTCATTGTTGTGCCTGTCGGGTTCTGGAATGTAGGGATTGTATACAATACCTTTGCGTCCGGATTAGCCTCAAGTGTCGCCTCAAGCTTTTCCATGCTCATTCCGTCCGCCTCAACATCAACACCTACAAGCTGACACTCGTATGTGCGGAATGCGTTAAGACTTCCGATAAAGCTCGGATTCTCTACTATAATCTTATCGCCTTTATTAAGTATCGCCTTTGCTGTGAGGTCGATGCCTTGGTTAGCACCTGTTGTGATGATAATTTCATCACCCTCGCTGTATGCATCAGCCTTCATCGCACGTGCCTTTGCACATTCCTTCATTTTAGGATAGCCATCGGTTGTACCGTACTGCAATGCAAGAGTAGGGCTTGTCATAAGTATTTTACCTGCTATCTTCGACAGCTCATCAGCCGGAAAAAGCTCCGCTGCGGGGTTTCCGCCTGCAAGAGGGATAATTTCAGGATCTGCCATACGCTTGAACATCTCTCGTATTGCAGAACCCTTCATCGGCTTCACTCTGTCTGCGAAAAATTCGCTGTAATCTATCATTATTAATACACCTTCTTAATTATTCTGTTTACTCCAAGAGTCTTTTAATCCGACTGTTCTGTTTATAATCAGCTTATCCGATGTTGATTCCTTATCAACACAAAAATATCCCTGACGCATAAACTGGAATCTGTCTCCCGGCTTAATGTTGCAAAGACCGCTTTCAAGCTTTGCATTCGGCATAACAACCACACTATCCGGATTAAGATTCTCTGTGAAACTCTCAACTCCTGTTTCGTCTGACGGGTTTGGAACATTAAACAGTCTGTCGTAAAGTCTGACCTCTGCATCAACCGCATGCGCAGCACTTACAAAATGAATTGTACCCTTTACCTTACGCTTATCCTCCGTGTCACCTCCCTTTGAATCAGGAGCATAGTCACAGTGAACAA
>CAYMCT010000286.1:0-2002 GCA_964389075.1 uncultured Lachnospiraceae bacterium | reverse complement strand
TTGCAGACCTATATATCTCAATGCAAAAGATTAAAAATCTTCCCTCTTTGCTCATACCAAAACTCATCTATTTTTCATCATCTTTTGATATATTTTCAATCAAATCAACCATATTATTATCAATATATATGCTTGAACCAAGCCAATAGGGATCCCAATACTCCGGATTTCTGCTCTCGATACAATAGGAATCAACTCGTATACATTCTTGTCCTTATATAATGAATGTCCATCCTCATAGAAGCCTTCATAATCATAGCCGTCACGCCTGCAATTCGCAAAATCTTTAAACCAATCAAGACTTACAAATCCGGCTTTACCTCTGAACAGCTTACCGTATACACAATCAGCCCTTTTCGCAACCGTACCCTTCCATTCCCACGGTCTATCAGCATCATCAGCAAACCACAGTTGCGGTGACGTACATTCTTCTATCGAAAATCCGACAATGTTGTTTTTGAAAACGGAAGAAACCCAACCTCATACACAAGCTCCGATAGTTCTTTTTCATTTTTTTAATTTTATTAAATTTCAGGATTAAAGCTCGGCATAAGCTGTAGCTTGAACAAATTATTCTTATGCATTGTGTCTATGCGTTCTTTTGTCTTTGCATCGTCTATTATGCCCTCACGGATATAACGGTCAAGTACGGCATAGGTAAAGCCTAAATTATCCTCGTCTGTTTTTCCACACAAGCCGTCAATAGGAGTTTTGTCTACAAGCTCTTTCGGGAGTCCGCAAAGCGCACCTATCTCCTTCACTTCGGCAACTGTGAGATTTGAAAGAGGCGAAAAATCACCTGCAGCATCACCGTACCTTGTCGAATAACCCACCCAATCCTCCGAAAGGTTGCAGGTATTCACCACTCTGCCGTTACAGCTCTGTGAAATTGCGTAGAGTGTTGACATTCTTATTCTCGGCGGCAGGTTTGTTCTTGTCTGGGGCTGAATTTGTAAATCCTTTGGAAGATTGTTTAAAACACCTTCAACAGCATCCTTGACATTAACAACATAATGCTTTATTCCCAAGTGTTTCACGAGCATATATGCCGCATCAATATCATGCTGTTCACCGCACGGCATAAGCACGCCTATTACTCTGTCCTTGCCCAGTGCTTCAACGCAGAGTGCCGCCGCAACCGAGCTGTCCTTTCCGCCCGATATGCCTATAACAGCATTACAGCCTTTTCCGTTCTCCTCAAAGAACCTTTTTATCCAATCTACACAATCGTTTTTTACTTTTACTGCATTGAACATAAAAATACCTCCTCGCTCAGACTAAAAAAGGGCGCATAAGCACCCCTTTTAATACACAATTATTTACCTGCCATTGCTGCAACTTCAGCTGCGAAATCGTCTTCCTTCTTCTCAAGACCTTCGCCTGTTTCGAAACGAACATAGCTCTTAACCTTGATATCAGCACCAACACTCTTTGATACCATTTCAAGATACTTAGCAACTGATTCCTTGTTCTCAGCCTTAACATAAAGCTGCTCTAAAAGACATACTTCCTTGAGCTCCTTCTGCAAACGGCCTGTGATCATCTTCTCGATGATTTCGTCCGGCTTTGAAGCATTCTTAGGATCGTTCTTAAGCTGTGCTATAAGGATTTCCTTTTCGTGATCCTTATAATCCTGCGGAACATCGTCGCTTGAAAGATACTTCGGGTTCAATGCAGCGATCTGCATTGCTACGTTCTTCAATGCAACCTTAACTTCGTCTGTATCAGGAGCATCAGCCTCTACAAGAACACCGATCTTACCTGCAGCGTGAATGTAGTCAACTACAACGCCGTCTGTGTCGATTCTTGCAAAACGTCTGATGTTCATATTCTCACCAATCTTTGCAATCTTCTCTGTAAGAAGGTCACCGATTGTACCGTCACCGTATGCTGTAGCCTTAAGAGCTTCAACATCAGCCGGGTTAGCAGCTGCAACAGTCTTTGCGATTTCGCCAACAAAATCCTGGAAGTCATCGTTCTTAGCAACGAAGTCTGTTTCTGA
>CAYMCT010000285.1:0-2031 GCA_964389075.1 uncultured Lachnospiraceae bacterium | reverse complement strand
CTTGGTGTCCGTTCTCCGTTCATCGGCGGCATTTCAGGCGGTTCTATCCTCTCTTCCATTTGCTGCATTTCATTTTGACTCTCTGACGTTGATGTGGCATATGCACTGATTGAACAGAAAACAACTGCTATTCCAAGAAAAACACACATTAAAAATTTATTCTTCATAATTTGCTGTATTTCCTTTCCTTAATATTTTCTTTTTATTGCTGCAATCACACCAAATGATAATATCAACACAAAAATGCTTATGCCTGCAATTTCCCAATTAATTTGCGAAATATTTTCAGTTGTATCTTTACTTGTTGGTGCATTTTCATTCGATATTTTGTCCGGCGACATCTTTTTATCATTCGGCATTCGCATTTCTTCAGGCATAACCGACTTTTCAGCACCGTCAGGCGGCATCATACCGCCCATACCACCTCGGTCGCCACCCATACCGTCAAAGCTGCCGCCTGTCGAATTTCGAACACTCGTTACAGAATTTTCTACCGTAACACTTGCTTCCTCTGTATCCCCGACTGTCACTGTATATGTCGAATCGGTTTTAATCTCATCACTGCTTATACAAAGCCAGTCAAACCGTTTAGCGGAAGTTCCCGAAGCTATTTCATTTCCACCAGAATCCTTCAGCGAAAATGCTGTACCTGCTTCATATGTTGTACTTAATGCAACCACAATCACATTCTGCTTTGATTCAGATGTCGGACTCTCTGCCATACCCGAGCTTCCTGCAGCAATAACAGTTCCACCGTTTATTGCAAAACCACCGTCAAAATCAAGCGTTGAGTTTCCATTATTTTCAGGACCGTATACCTCAATATATCCACCATTAATCAGAGCCGCAGCATTTGAGTCGAGTCCGTCACCGTCAACCTGTGCATGAAGAGTACCGCCGTTAATAGTAAGATACACTTCTGATGAAACAGCCCCGTGTCCGCCTCGCATTCCCGGATTTTCCATCATTCCATTTGTTGAACCTTTACCGGTAGCATTTACTCCATCATCACTTGAAACAACAGTATACTCGCCGCCGTTCATCACAATATATGCACCCTCAAGACCTTCTATACTGCTTGTAATGTTAAATGTTCCGCCATTAAGATATAATGTTTCTTCTGAGTGAACCGCATCATCACCTGCCGATATACTCATTATTATATCATTCACATATACATCTGAATATGCGTATACTGCATCAGTAGCTGTCGTAATATCAACAGTTCCGCCTTCAAGAGCAATAAACCCCGGTGTTTCTTCATTACCGCACTTAATTGCATCACCACCTGAATTCAGTCTGATTACACCTCCGGATATCACAACATAATCATTTACATTAATCGCTTCATCCACAGCCGTAACCTCTATGTTTCCATCGATAATTTTCAGCCCATCATTTACTTTTATTGCATCTGCATAGTTTGCGTTTACAACAAGTGTTCCACCGCCGTTAATTACAAGGTCATCTTTCGAATAGATTGTTGCATCTGAATTTGTATTTATATATTCTGTACCGTCAGTTAGTGTATTTACTGTACCGTCAATTAAAGATATAACAGTTTTAGCCGACTTCTCTATGCATATAGCAGCCGAATCTGATGATGTAATATTAACTCCGTTAAGTATGAGCCTTACCATTGCTCCGTCTGCAGCATTTATCGTTACACTGCCGTCAGCAACAGTACCCGAAAGCTCATATACACCTCCGCAGTTAATTGTTACATCAGTTCCGCTTACCGTTACATCACTGCTGCTAACTGCAACAGCATCACCGTCAAAGATTATTCTTGAGTAATCCCCGCCGGTGTAATTGCTGTAATAATCTGTACTGTCGTATTCTATCGTCTGTCCGCCTTGATATGCGACCGCTCCCAGTATATTTTCACTGTTATGCGGAACTATCATCATAATGACAACGAGCACGACTGCCAGTACCACCAATATAACAGCTATTAAATTTATTCGTTTTGAGCTTATCATTCAAAATCACCCTTACGACATATACTCACCGTTATAGCTAATAAGAACG
>CAYMCT010000284.1:0-2031 GCA_964389075.1 uncultured Lachnospiraceae bacterium | reverse complement strand
GCAACGGAAAACGCAAGCCGCATATACGGAAGCACCGGCAGCAGAAGAAGCTGCTCCCGCAGAAGAAGCTGCACCTGCAGCAGAATAATACCGGTCATTCCGTAGAATATCAGAATAAAATGGAGGAATAATAAAAATGGCAAAATTGACAACAGCTGAATTTATTGAAGCTATAAAAGAATTATCAGTTCTTGAACTTAATGAACTTGTAAAGGCCTGCGAAGAAGAATTCGGCGTATCCGCAGCAGCAGGCGTAGTAGTAGCGGCAGCTGGCGCTGCAGAAGCAGCTCCGGAAGAAGAAAAGACTGAGTTCGACGTTGAGCTTACAGAAGTAGGCCCGAACAAGGTTAAAGTCATCAAGGTCGTTCGTGAGATCACAGGCCTCGGACTTAAGGAAGCCAAAGACGTTGTAGACGGAGCTCCGAAGATCGTTAAAGAAGCTGCAGCAAAGTCGCTTGTTCCGTATGAATTTACAAATAAATACGAGAAAAACGTAACACGTGAGGAAATGGCAATGCTTATTGCCAACTTCATTGCAGTAGCCGGCAATTATTCAAATATGGATGCGTATATGAAAGCAACGGGCAACATATATCTTGAAGATTCTTTTGAGGACTGTGTTGAACGTGATGAAGCGATAGACCAGCTTTATGCGTTGGGAATAGTCAGCGGCAGAAACGGCGTAGTGTTCGAGCCTGACGGGCTTGTTACACGTCAGGAGGCTGCGGCGCTGATAACAAGAGCGGCAAAGCAGTTTATGTATATAGGAACAAATTATACTCTTAATGCATCGGATAATAACAAGATGGCTGAATGGGCAAAGTTCTATGTGAAATGGAATCTTGACAAAGGAATTTTATCAATAGATGATAAGGGTAAATTCTATCCTGAAGACCCTATGACTGTTCAACAGGCAATAACTGCATTAAGCAGATTATACGACCTTGTAACATATTGGGAGTCGTAATGTAAAAAAACTGAGAAACAGGTGAGTGACAGCCCACCTGTTTTGTTATTCATAAGGTAATCATAAGATGAAAATTGGAAATGTTGAGTTAGAAAACAATATATTCCTTGCCCCTATGGCAGGGATAACCGATAAGCCATACAGAGAAATCTGCCGTAAATTCGGAGCAGGTATGGTTTACAGTGAGATGATAAGCGCAAAAGGTCTTCATTATAATGACAGAAAAACAGCATCGCTTATGGATATGACCGGTGAAAGTCCTTGTGCAATTCAGATATTCGGCTCGGAGCCTGAAATTATGGCAGAGATTATTCCTAAGGTTATGGAGTTTAATCCGGATATTATTGATATAAATATGGGTTGCCCTGCACCGAAAATAGTAAACAACGGCGATGGCTCTGCACTTATGAAAACACCGGAGCTTATGGGCAGAATTATGCGTGCGGTATCAGATGCTTCTCCGGTCCCGGTTACAGCGAAATTCCGTAAAGGCTGGAAGGAAGACAATTCGCTTTTATGTGCGCATATTCTGGAAGAAAACGGAGCGGCAGCGGTAGCTGTGCATGGTAGAACAAGAGATCAGTTTTACAGTGGAACGGCTGATTGGGACGTTATAAAAACGATAAAATCAGAGCTGAGTATTCCGGTTATCGGAAACGGTGATATATTCAAGGCTGAAGATGCGAAGAGAATGTTTGAATATACCGGTTGTGATGCTGTTATGGTTGCGAGAGGTGCACAGGGTAATCCGTGGTTGTTTACGCAAATTAATGAGCTGTTAAAAACAGGCGAGGTGAAAACGGTGCCAACTCCACAGGAAAGGCTGAGGGTGGCGGTTTCGCATATCGAAAGTTTGATAGCTGACAAGGGTGAATCAAGAGGTATAAAGGAAGCCAGAAAGCATATTGCCTGGTACATTAAAGGACTCAAAGGTGCCTCTGTAATAAAGACCGAAATTTTTAAAATTAGTGATTTTGCTACAATGAAAAGCGTTTTATTGGAGTATATTGATAAAATTTTATAAATATGAAAAATTTTTTTCCTTTTTTTCTTTTTTTAACTTT
>CAYMCT010000283.1:0-2034 GCA_964389075.1 uncultured Lachnospiraceae bacterium | reverse complement strand
ACACAGAACGCTGTAGTTGAAAAGGCAATTGAAAACGCAGAGTTCGATGTTCCTGAGGCAATGGTAGAGAACCAGATCAACAATATGATAAACGATTTTGCGATGAGACTTTCATACCAGGGTATGGACATAGACACATACCTCCAGTACACAGGTCATACAATAGATTCAATGAAGGAAACATACCGTGAGCAGGCTGTTAAGCAGGTTAAGGCGGGTCTTGTAGTTGATGCAATCTCAAAGGCTGAGGGTATTGAGGTTAGCCCAGAGGAAGTTGAAATGAATCTTATCGATATGTCAAAGAAGTACAATATGGAGCTTGACAAGCTTAAGGAGCTTATTCCGGAAGCAGAGCTTGAATCAATCAAGAAGGAAATGGTATTTACAAAGACTATCGAGATGCTTACAAACAACGCAGAAGTTGAATAATTAACAGCATGGCGATGGAGTATTCCATCGCCATATGTGCCATTTTAAGATATTTTTTTAGGAGGTAATGGTTATGGCAACAATGCCTTATGTAATCGAACAAAACAACAGAGGCGAGAGAAGCTACGACATATATTCGCGTCTTCTGGAGGACAGAATTATATTTCTGGGTGAGGATGTAAACGCAACAACAGCATCGCTTATAGTAGCGCAGCTTTTGTATCTTGAGGCAAAGGACCCTGACAAGGACATTCAGCTGTATATCAACAGCCCGGGCGGTTCAATATCGGCGGGTATGGCTATATATGATACAATGAACTATATCAGATGTGATGTATCAACTATCTGTATCGGTATGGCGGCATCAATGGGCGCATTCCTGCTTGCTGCAGGTGCAAAGGGCAAGAGATATGCATTGCCGAGCAGTGAGATTATGATTCATCAGCCGCTCATCTCAGGCGGTGGTCTTAGCGGTCAGACAACCGACATCAAGATATATACAGATCATCTTGTAAAGACGAAGGAAACAATGAATAGAATTTTAGCTGAGCGTACAGGTAAAACCTACGAGCAGCTCTGTGATGATACTGAACGTGATAACTTTATGAGTGCAGAAGAGGCTAAGGAATACGGTCTTGTAGATGAAGTTATTGTTTCAGCTACTGAAAGAAAGTAATTAATCGGAGATTTGATATATGAGCGATAACAATGAACTTAATTGTTCTTTCTGCGGAAGGAGCGAAGCTGTAACCGGTCCGTTGCTTCGTGGAGGCAGAAATGCTACAATCTGTGCTGAATGTGTTGCGCAGTGTAATGCACTGCTGAACGGATGGGATACCGGAGACGGCAGAGAAGATTTTGAGCTTCAGGGTGCGTTGCCTACCCCGCATGAGATCAAGGAGTTTCTTGACGACTATATAATCGGTCAGGAAAAAGCAAAAAAAATACTTTCTGTTGCGGTGTATAACCATTATAAGCGAATAAAGCACGGTGATATTGCAAACGACGTTGAACTGCAAAAGAGTAATATCCTTATGGTAGGTCCTACAGGCAGCGGTAAAACCTTCATCGTCCAGAACCTTGCAAGGATACTCAATGTGCCGTTTGCGGTTGCTGATGCTACATCGCTTACCGAAGCCGGATATGTAGGCGAGGATGTTGAGAATATACTTTTAAAGCTTATTCAGGCGGCAGACTATGATATAGATGCGGCAGAACGTGGCATTATCTACATTGACGAGATTGACAAGATTGCAAGAAAATCCGAAAATCCGTCAATAACACGTGACGTAAGCGGAGAGGGTGTACAGCAGGCGTTATTGAAAATACTTGAGGGTACAGTTGCATCTGTTCCGCCGCAGGGTGGAAGAAAGCATCCGCATCAGGAAATGATAACAATAGATACTACAAACATACTGTTCATATGCGGTGGTGCGTTTGACGGTATTGATAAGATAATAGGCGAAAGAATCGGTAAAAAAGCACTCGGTTTCGGTGCGAAAATAGAAAGTAAGCGTGAGCTTGATATTTCGGAAATGTTAAAGCAGATTGTTCCGCAGGACTTGCTGAAATTCGGTCTTATTCCTGAATTTATAGGCAGACTTC
>CAYMCT010000282.1:0-2040 GCA_964389075.1 uncultured Lachnospiraceae bacterium | reverse complement strand
TGATACGCCCGTTTCGCTTTCGCCGTTTATTATTGACCACTGAATCGGTGCAGCTCCTCTGTAATACGGAAGTATTGATGCGTGTACGTTTATACAGCCGTATTTCGGATAGTCTATTATATACCGTGGCAGCAGCTTGCCGTATGCCGCTACAACTATCATATCAGGGTCAAGCGCTTTAAGTGCAGGTAAAAATGCTTCGTTCCTGAGGGTTTCAGGCTGCAAAACATCAATTCCAAGCTCATTCGCCTTTACCTTTACATCTGTCGGGACTAATTTGTGTCCTCTGCCCTTCGGCTTGTCCGGCTGTGATACTGCGGCGATTATTTCGTGGTCGGTTCCTGACAGTGCATCAAGCACCGATGCCGCAAAATCGGGAGTTCCCATAAATAATATTTTCATAGTTTTATTTCCTTAATTATTCATTTCGTTACCGAAAGTGACGTTTAGTCTGCCCATTTGGTTACAAGGTCTATAAATATGTTTCCGTCCAGATGGTCGCACTCGTGACAGAGCGCTCTGGCAAGCAGACCCTCGCCTTCAACAATATACTCACGTCCGTTTCTGTCCTGAGCCTTTACCTTTACATAAAGCGGTCTTTCCACCTCACCGTATCTGCCCGGAAAGCTAAGACAGCCCTCGTTACCCTTCTGTGAGCCTGAGGTTTCGATTATTTCAGGGTTAATCAGCTCAAGCTTCTCACTGCCGGTCTTTTTCTTTCCGTCGGATTCGGATACGTCTATTACAGCAACTCTTTTGAGAATTCCTACCTGAGGTGCTGCAAGACCTACGCCCTCTGCCTCAAGCATTGTATCGTACATATCGTCGAGCAGGATTGCAAGACGCTCATCAAACTTAGTTACTAACTTACAGCTCTTTCTTAAAATTTCGTCTTCGTCTTTTCTGATTTCTCTGATTGCCATTGATTGCTCCTCCGTTAATATATTGTAATCGGATTTTTATCTGTTGATACCGTAACACCGGCAAATTCCTTGCTCATTAAAAGTGCTGACTGTGCCGCTCTTAAACGCTCGTTAAGCAGGTCGGCACACTCACATTTTATAAGAATCTGCCATCGGTATTTGTTCTGGATTTTTGATATTCCCGACGGAATTGGTCCGAGAATTGCTATTTTCTGACTGATTTCGTTTATATCACCGAACTCTGACTTATACTTAAGTGCCGCCTTACGGACAAGCTCGTTTCCCGTGCCTGCGAAGCGGATACACACCATCTCGGAATACGGCGGATACCACATCACTTTACGCTCTGCCATCGTTTTGGCGTAGAACGCATCATAGTTATGCTCACTTACAAGCTTTACGGCGAAGTTTTCGGGGTCATAGGTCTGGATAACCGCTCTGCCCGCTTTTTCGCCTCTGCCGGCTCTGCCCGAAACCTGTTCAAGAATATCAAAGGTACGCTCGCCGCTCCTGAAATCGTTCACGAACAGCATTGTGTCTGCACTCATTACGCCGACAAGGGTTACGTTCGGGAAATCAAGTCCCTTTGCAACCATCTGTGTACCTATAAGTATATCTATTTTTTCTTTTTCAAATTTTTCGAGTATCTCCTTGTGCGAGTTCTTGCGTGTGGTTACATCGGCATCAAGCCTGATTGTACTAACATTCGGGAACAGGCGGAGAACCTCCTCCTCGACCTTTTGTGTGCCGCCGCCGAAGTAGCGGATATACTTGCTTTTACACGCCGGACATTCTGTGTAGTTCGGTCGTTTATAGCCGCAATAATGACATTTTAAGCTGTCGTCATAGCGGTGATACGTGAGCGAGATATTACAGTTGGGACAAATCGGAACGTAGCCGCATTTACGGCACGACACGAACGTGGAAAAACCTCGTCGGTTCATAAACAGTATTGACTGCTCACCACGTTTTATATTCTCCGAAACTGCTTCAAAGAGCGTTTTTGAGAACATACTCTTATTGCCCGATTCAAGCTCGGCACGCATATCTACAATGTCTATATCGGGCATTCTGTTTTCGTTATAGCGGCGCTTCATAGTGATAAGCTTATACTCGC
>CAYMCT010000281.1:0-2046 GCA_964389075.1 uncultured Lachnospiraceae bacterium | reverse complement strand
ATGTGGTAGAGGATACGAGCTGCACATATGAGGATGTGGTAAATCTGTTCGGAACAGCGGTAGCTGAAATAGTTGACGGTGTTACAAAGCTGAAGCAGATAAAGTATTCGTCACGTGAAGAAGAGCAGGTAGAGAATCTCAGAAAGATGTTTCTTGCAATGTCAAAGGATATCAGAGTTGTGGTAATAAAGCTTATAGACCGTTTGCATAATATGCGTACAATGAGCTTTATGCCAAGACATAAGCAGCTCAGAATTTCCAAAGAAACTCTTGACGTATATGCTCCGCTTGCACACCGCCTGGGTATGTCGAAAATCAAGATAGAGCTTGAGGATTTATCGTTGAAATATCTTGACCCTGATGCTTACGAGGAAATACGTGAGAGCATAAATCTTAAAAAGAGTGCACGTGATAAGTATATCACAGATATTATGGATATATTCCGTAAAAAGCTCGTTGAGATGGATATAAAGGGCTCGGTTACCGGCAGAGCAAAGCATTTTTACAGCATATGGCGAAAAATGTATACACAGGGCAAAACGATAGACAGTCTGTACGATCTGTTTGCGGTGCGTGTTATAGTGGATTCTATTCAGGACTGTTATGCGGTTCTGGGTATGGTTCACGAGATGTACACTCCGGTACCGATGCGATTCAAGGATTATATCGCAATGCCGAAGCCGAATATGTATCAGTCATTGCATACAACGGTTATAGGTCCTAACGGCACACCGTTTGAGATACAGATACGAACATGGGAAATGCATCAGGTAGCGGAAAACGGTATTGCCGCGCACTGGAAGTATAAGGAGGGCAAAAGTGGCTCCACAGAGGCTGATGCTAAGTTTGAATGGGTACGGACACTGCTTGATACTCAGCAGGATATTATAGATACCGATGACTTTTTCAACACACTTAAATTTGATTTGTTTGCTGATGAGGTATTTGTATTCACGCCGAAAGGCAAAGTGATTTCACTCCCGGCAAAGAGTACGGTAATAGACTTTGCGTTTGCAATCCACTCCGAGGTCGGCTACAAGATGAGCGGAGCGAAGGTAAACGGAAAAATAGTAAACAACAACTATCAGCTTGTAAACGGCGAAATAGTTGAAGTTCTTACAGCCAACACGCACGGTCCAAGCCGTGACTGGCTCAAAATATGCAAAACATCACGTGCAAAAAATAAGATAAACCTGTGGTTTAAACGTGAGCGGCGTGACGAAAATATAGAAGAGGGCAAAGAACTGATAGAGCGGGAGCTTCGCCGTCTTGGTAATACCCATGCACAGCTTTTTAAACCTGATTGGGTTTCAATTATAACAAGACGCTACGGCTTCAATTCTATAGATGATTTGTATGCAGGTATAGGCTATGGTGGTATAACAGCAACCAAGGTTGTTATGCGACTTCGTGAGGAATGGCTCAAGGAGCTGCACGAAAAAGACAAGAGCAGCAGTGCAAATCTGCAGACCGTTATTGAACAGTCTGCAAAGAGCAATGCGGATGAGTCGAAGGTACGTTCGTCAAACGGTATTATTGTAAAGGGCATAGATAACTGTCTTGTACGTCTTGCGCATTGCTGTAATCCGGTTGCCGGTGATGACGTAATCGGTTTCATAACAAAGGGCAGAGGTGTAAGCGTACACAGAGCCGACTGCACCAATGTTAAGCCGGTAAATCTTGCACCTGAGGACAGAGCAAGGCTTATTGAGGTTCTGTGGGATGAACACCGTGCCACGACATATACGGCGAATATCCGTATATCGGGCAAGGACCGTGAAGGCTTCCTGCTCGATGTTACAAATGTGCTTATTGACCTGAAAATTCCTTGCAGATCTGCTAACGCATATGTTACAAAGGATGGCGAGGCTGTAATTCAGGTAGGAATAGAAATCAAAAACACCTCTGACCTTGCACTGCTTACAAAGCGGTTCAAGCAGCTTCAGGGAGTGAATAATGTTGCAAGAACAATTCAGTAACAGAGGTAGATATGGAACGAATAGAAACACAGATAAGTACCGAGTTTATAAAACTCGACCAGTTAAT
>CAYMCT010000280.1:0-2057 GCA_964389075.1 uncultured Lachnospiraceae bacterium | reverse complement strand
CTACGTTGATACCGCGGGGAAGAACACCAAGGCGATCAAGGAATATATTGCAGATGTAACCTGATGTGAATGTAATCATACCGCCTGCTGAATTAAAGCGTACATCCTGCTCAAAAATAACCTGAGTTGCAGGTGATGTAATATTATTTGTAAGAACATGCGACTTTTTTACTGTGCCGGCTGTTATTCTCATATAGCCTTCGTCACCGTTTCTTGTTAACACGGCACTCTTTGAACCATCTGAACCTGCATAAATCCATCCGCCGGTGATAACTTCCTCACCTGCACCGTATGTTTCCTCTACAGCCTCATAACCGTTGAGCTCTGCCGAATAATCCGCAAAATCCGACGGATATCCTGCCTCAGGCAAAATCTGATTTGACGGAACGTCTGTGTTGCTTATTGCTGCAACAGATTTTGTTACTGTAATTGTTTCACCGTTATATGTAACTGTAGCTGTCAATATACCGTAAAAGTTCATTGACGCATTCTTTCTTAAATTGAAAGTTGCTGTTACATCATCAGTTGTCTTTGACTCAAATTCGCCGTAGTAGTCACAGTACGAATTATCAGCAACATCATTCTCAGTCTTGAATCCCTTGATTTCCCAATCAACCTTGAAGTCCTCGATTCTCGAATCAAGAGTGTCCTTTTTAATAATCGTTCCTGCCTCACCTGTGAGAGTTAATGTGTATACGTTAGCTGCTGCTGTATCGGCATCTTCACCGATTGTCATTAATGATGCACCTGAAATTGATGCACTTACGATCGGTTCAATATAGTCTGCATCTACTGTATATACTGCTGTAAATGAAGTTTCTGCAGTGATTGCCATAGCCTTTACTGCATCTGTTGAGAGATATGTCTTTGTTTCGTCATATTCTGCATCGCCGTCTGTTGTCCAGCCGTGGAATATGTAGCCAATCTTCTCTGTATCAGGGACGTTTGCTACAGTGCTTCCTGATGCTACGTACTCTGTTGTTGTTTCATTGTCAACTACATAGTTTACAGGATATATAGTAACATCTATATCTGTTACAGAAATTTTAATATTGTCTATATAAACTCCGGCATAGTTTGGAGCAAAATAGTCAATTCCAGTTACATATGAAAGTGACGGATCAGAGAAAGCTACTTCCTTATTAAATAATGCTGTTTCACTTGAATAATCACCACTTGCATTTGTATTATAAACCTTAAGCTGTGTGTTCTTTGAAACAGTATTTACATCAGCTACAATATGAAGCCAAGCATTTGACGGACCTATCTCCTCTGCAGCTCCAAAGCTTGTAGCCGAACCTACTCTTACAGGAGCTCCATCTGAGGTATCATAACCCAATGTCAAAGCTCTGCCTTCTACAGTTGTTCCTCTTGAACCACCGTTACCCAAGCTTATATATGCTTTTCTTGCTGAAAAGTATACATCAAACTCAAAACTTACAATCTTGTTTTCTGTTTCCGCTTGCGTTAACGGTACATAATTAGCCCAACCGTTTGAGCTGCCTGATGTTATGATGTATTCTGTCTTTGTTGTATTTGGCGAAGCAGGACCGTCTGCCAGACTTACAGAACATCTTGCCTTCGCTGAAAAATTTGTTGTTGCGCCGTCTTCATCATAAGTGATAACAGGTACTTTTTCTACCGTATCAGCACTTACCGTCGCCGGAACTACCGTCATAGATGCAAGCATTGCTATACTTGAAATGCCCGCAATAATTTTTTTGAAAAGTTTGCTTTTCATAAACTCTCCTCCTTATTTTTTATAGAGATTTCCCGCACTCTATGAGCATAATTAGATAGTATAATTATAGCACAAAGCCAAAAAAAAGTATATACTTTTTTGTTAAAAATATGAATTTTGTATAAAAACATCTGATTTTTATAGTAAAATTGCACACAAAAAGAAAAGGCTCCCTTGTGTAAAGGGAGCTCTCGGAATTGCCGACTAAGGGATTGTTTTTTACCAGCCTGTGCTGTAGCTGAACACTCCCTTTTTGATTGGGGTAGAACAGGCTCAGCAGACGGCGGTAGTTGGCACGGTCCAGGTCTTCCTTGGG
>CAYMCT010000279.1:0-2062 GCA_964389075.1 uncultured Lachnospiraceae bacterium | reverse complement strand
GTGCGCAAAATTAAGCATCTTCGCAATACCGTATACCATGGTATAGCCAAGAGCAATCATAGCATAGATACCGCCCAGGCTAAGACCGTTTATAAGTGTAGATAAAATAATTTCCATATTCGTTTCCTAACTAAAATAATACAATGCATTATGTATGTCATTGCATTTTAAATGAATTTCCTACAGATAAAATCATAACTGCACACACTGAAAAAACAGTGCATGCAGTTATCTTAATCAAATTTCAAGAATAATCAGTTAGCTTCCTTAATAATGTACTTGATAGCACCCTTATTTACATAACCGTTTGATTCCCATGTAATCTCCTCACCTGTAACAGCGTTTGTAACAGTATATCCGCCTTCAAACTGCTCCTTGAGAATATCGCAAAGGTCTGATGCACTGATAGTTACAGGAATTTCTTTACCTTCGTCCATAGCCTTCTTCATTGCACCGTAAATTGCGTATACGCAGTCATATGCTGAAGCACCGAACTGGTTAAGTGTTTCGCTGCCATACTTTGCATTGTACTTGTCAATAAACTCCTTCGCAACGCCGTCTGTTGCCTTTGAGTTAAAGTGTGAAAGCATTGTTATTTCCTGTGGAATTGAAGCAATGTCAAAGCCCTCAATATTATCGATACCGTCGAAGCCGTCACAGCCGTAATATACAGCATCAGCTGCGAGGATATCCTTTGCCTGTGTCATAAACAATGATGCCGGTGTATAGTATGTAGGCATAAAGATAAAGCTACAGTCCTTAAGTGTATCAATCTGAGTTGAGAAATCAGTTGCGTTTGCATCTGTAAAGGTTGTGTCAACTACAGTGATTGAAGAATCAAGATTAGCCTTGAACTGGTCATAAATACCCTTCGAATAAGCCTCGTCTGACTTATAGAATGCACCGATAGTCTTACCTGCATAGTTATCATTTACGAAGTTAGCAGCCACCTTACCCTGGTTACCGTCAGCGAAGCACATCTGATAACCATTTGGATTTGCAGGAATAGCATCACCTGAAGCTGACGGTGTAAGGAAGAACACATTGTCATCAGCTGAAAGATTTGCATATTCAAGACCCGGCTGTGTTGTTACAGTACCCAGTGAAACCTGCATACCGCCCTCATATAGTGATGAGTAGTTTGTTGATACCTTTGTTGCGTCGTTTACATCGTCAACTGCTACAAGCTTAAAGCTTGTACCGTTCAAGCCGCCTGCTGCATTAATTTCATCAACAGCAAGCTGTGCAGAATTTGCAACTGCTGTACCGTACATAGCTGCACCGCCTGTAAGAGGACCTGAAACACCTATTACATACTCTGTGTTGTTTGCTGTGTAGCTGTCAGTTGAACCGCCACAGCCTGCAAGCATACCTGCACTGAGCGCTCCTGCAAGTGCAATAGAAAGAATTTTAGTGATCTTCATAATAAAACCTCCATTAATTTATTTTTATTAAAAAAATATCAATATAATTATATCATTATTTTTGCTTAATGTCAATATTTCTCATACTACTATTTTAATCTTATAACGCTGTCTATGCCATATTGAGGAATTTTCAGGCTGAAAAGGGGCTGCATTTGCAACAGCCCCTTTATAAAACTTTATATTATACGCTTTCAAAGCACAATTCCACAGGTGTATAATCACCCCACGGACGTGGAAGATGTATTCCGCCCTCCATAAGAGCCTTTCCCGAATAAACCGTTTCACTGCCGCAAAGACGGTATTTTTTCTCCGGTTCAACTCCTCTTAGCTTAACTGAATATTTTATCATATTCGGCTCTGCACGGTATATAACTCCGTGTACAAGCACCTTCTTCTTGTCAGCTGAAACAAATGACCACAATGCATAGTTATCCTCCATAGGATTGCTGAGTCGGTGATATTTTCCGTTATGTATCAGCTCACCGTAGCTTTTAAACCTCTTTATCTGTTCTGTAACTGCTTCTTTTTCCTCATCGCAGAGAAGTCCCAGATCAAGCTCATATCCAAAGCTGCCTGCCATAGCTGGTACAGCTCTTGTTTCAAGCGATGTGATACGTCCGGTCTGATGGTTTGGA
>CAYMCT010000278.1:0-2078 GCA_964389075.1 uncultured Lachnospiraceae bacterium | reverse complement strand
AGAATTGAAGGGCAAGAACCTTCTCTTTATCGCAGGCGGTATCGGTCTTGCGCCGCTCCGTTCGGTAATTAATTATGTAATAGATAACCGTGATAACTACGGTACGGTAGATATTCTTTACGGTTCACGTTCAATGGACGACCTTGTTCAGCTCAAGGAGATACAGGAAGTATGGATGAAAACAGAGGGTATCAATGTTCATCTTACAATCGACCGTGAGCAGGAGGGCTGGGACGGACACGTTGGCTTTGTTCCGTCATATCTGAAAGAGCTTAACTTCGCAACAGACAAAACTGTTCTTGTATGCGGACCTCCGATAATGATTAAATTTGTTTTACAGGGACTCAAAGAAATGGGTTTTGCAAACGAACAGATTTATACTACATTTGAGCTTCGCATGAAATGCGGTATCGGCAAATGCGGCCGTTGTAATATTGGCTCGAAATATGTATGTAAGGATGGACCTGTATTTAGATTTGATGAAATCGAGCAATTACCGGACGAGTATTAAAATTGCCCATCTTGTATAGAAAGGATTTGGACGCTATGGAAAAAATGGTTAATATATTCCTATTCGGAAAAAAGTATGAGGTTCCTGAGAACCTTACTATTATGTGTGCTATGGAGTACGCAGGATATCAGTTAGTACGTGGCTGTGGCTGCCGTAACGGCTTCTGCGGTGCGTGTGCTACTATCTACAGAATAAAGGGCGAAAATGAGCTTAAATCGTGTCTTGCCTGCCAGACAAAGGTTGAGGAGGGTATGTACATAGCTACATTGCCGTTCTTCCCGCTTGTAAAGCAGGTGTATGATATAGAGAAAATTCCTACAACACAGCAGGTTATGATGCAGCTTTATCCTGAAATATATGCATGTATCGGTTGTAACGCTTGTACAAACGCCTGTACTCAGGATCTGAACGTAATGCAGTATATTGCATACGCTCAGAGAGGTGAGTTTGAGAAGTGTGCAGAGGAATCGTTTGACTGCGTAATGTGCGGTGTATGTTCATCACGTTGTCCGGCGGGCATTTCGCATCCTCAGGTTGCAATGCTTGCAAGAAGAATTAACGGTAAGTATCTTGCTCCTAAGTGCGAGCATCTCGAAAACCGTGTACAGGAAATCAACGACGGAACTTTCAAGGAACTAATTGAAGCTCTTATGCAAAAACCTGTCGAAGAGATGAAAGAACTTTATAATAACAGAGATATAGAAAAATAAGGAGGTGCAGGATAAATGTATTCAGATAAATTCACAGAATCAATCAAAGCTGTTGAAGCGGCAAGAGAAAAGAATATCGCCTATGAGCCTGCACGTATGACAGCACAGGAAAAGGAAGATTTGCTTAAAGCATATCATCCTGATTATAAAACAGATGAGTTTGAAGAACTCAAAATAGGCCCTAACAAGGGTGATAAGGTACCACGTGAGCTTGTAGCAATGCTTCAGGCAAACAGCAGAATTAACCCTGCTGATATAGACCTTAACAAGATAGACTATGACGTTGACGTTCTCGTTATCGGCGGCGGCGGTGCAGGTGCATCAGCTGCAATCGAGGCACACGAGGCAGGTGCGAACGTAATGATAGTTACAAAGCTCCGTATCGGTGATGCCAACACAATGATGGCAGAGGGCGGTATTCAGGCAGCTGATAAGGAAAATGACTCGCCGGCAATCCACTTTGTGGACGCATTCGGCGGCGGACATTTTGCGGCAAAGCGTGAGCTTTTATCTAAGCTTGTATGTGATGCACCTGAAGCTATTTCATGGCTCAGCAGCCTTGGCGTTGAGTTTGATAAGGATGCTGAGGGTAACATGATAACAACGCACGGCGGCGGTACATCACGTAAGAGAATGCACGCTGCTAAAGACTATTCGGGCGCTGAAATTATGCGTACATTGCGTGATGAAGTGCTTAACCGTAATATTCCTGTTGTTGATTTCACAGCCGCAATTGAGCTTATTCTTGATGAAAACGGCAAGGCAGCAGGTGCGGTGCTTGTAAATATGGAAACAAACGAAATCCTTGTTGCAAGAGCAAAGACAGTTATTATGGCAACGGGCGGTGCAGGACGTAT
>CAYMCT010000277.1:0-2080 GCA_964389075.1 uncultured Lachnospiraceae bacterium | reverse complement strand
TCCGGTTGTTGCAGTTGCATCACATGATACAGGCTCCGCAGTTGCAGCCGTTCCGGTTGTTGACCAGAAAGACTTTATCTACATATCATCAGGAACCTGGTCGCTTATGGGCGTAGAGCTTGACAAGCCTAACACATCAGATGCGGCTTTAAAATATAACTTCACAAACGAAGGCGGAGTTAATAAGTCAATCAGATTCCTTAAGAATATTATGGGTCTTTGGCTTATCCAGGAAAGCCGCCGTCAGTGGGACAGAGAGGGTACACTTCTTTCCTTCGACGAGCTTGAGCAGGAGGCACGTGAGGCAGAGCCGTTTGCAAGCCTTATTGACCCTGACTACCACGAATTTCAGACTCCGGGTAACATGCCTAAGCGCATAAGAGAATACTGTAAGATGACAGGTCAAAAGGTGCCTGAAACAACCGGTGCTGTTATCCGTTGTATTGCAGAAAGCCTTGCGTTCCGTTATCGTTACACAATAGAAGGTATGGAAGATGTTACCGGCAACAAGTACAATGTGGTTAATATCGTTGGCGGCGGTATCAAGGACAAGATGATTTGTCAGTTTACAGCAAACGCTACTAAGCGTGTTGTTAATGCCGGTCCGGTAGAAGCCACAAGTATCGGTAATATAATCGTTCAGGGTATCGCCATGGGCGCTATCAAAGACCTCAATGAGGGCCGTAAGATTGTCCGCAACAGCTTTGATATTGCAGAATATCAGCCGCAGGACAGCGATGCATGGGATGCAGCATATGAAAACTGGAAGAAGATAGTTTCTTCAACACAGAATTAATAAATAAGCATAAAACGACAAAACACGCCGGGGATCATGGCGTGTTTTGCGTTTTGGGGGACCTCCGTTTTCACGGAGGCATATGAAAAAAAGGATGGTATCGGCTGTATAAACAGCCGTCAATTAAAACTGTATGCTAATTTATTGGTTTTGCGCCGAGTCCTCTGTAAGAGTCACGTCAATTTCCATTGTGTTGCCGTCACGCAAAATCTTGAACCTGAGCTTATCGCCCGGTTTTTTCTCGTCACGGATTTCATTCACCTCTGATGTTGAGCTGACATTCTTACCGTCTACAGAAAGAATCATATCCTCTACCTGAAGACCTGCCGCCTCGGCTCCGCTGCCCTCCTGAACCTGACTGATAAACAAACCATATCTTGTTTCGTATATTCCTATACCAACAAGCGGTCTGCCGGTTACATAGCCGGACTGCATCAGGTCATTAAGGATAGGCTTTGCCTCTGATATCGCAATTGCAAATCCCATACCCTCTACTCCTGTAGTAGAAAGCTTAACAGAGTTTATACCTATTACTTCACCGTACTGGTTTATCAGAGCACCGCCGCTGTTACCGCTGTTTATAGCCGCATCAGTCTGAAGCAAATTATAGGTTCTGTTGTCTATTGTCATTGTTCTGTTAACAGCACTTACAATACCTGCTGTTACCGAACCGGAAAATTCCATACCCATCGGGTTACCGATTGCTACTGCAAGCTCACCAACCTCAATTGTTGTTGAATCACCAAGCACTGCAGCTGTAAGCTTCACTGTACCCGGATCTATTTTAAGCACTGCAAGGTCTGTTTTTGTATCCTCGCCAATGATTTTAGCAGTGAAGGTTTCGCCTGTATTCAAAACTACTTCTACCTCCGTTGCACCATCAATAACGTGCTGGTTTGTTGCAATATATCCGTCCTCGCTCAGAACAATTCCCGAGCCTGAACCCTGTTCAACGGTTTCGCCGCTCTGTGTAGGATCCGTGCTATAGTAATATCTTCCGTTAAACGGATCCCAATACTGCTGAGGCTGAACTGTAGTCTTGTTTATAACTCCTACCACCGACGGTCCTACCTTAACAGCAATTTCAGGGATAGTCAGCACATCACCCTCACGCTTCGTTGCAAGAGTTGTAGCCGCTTCTGAAGTATTGCCGCCGTTTGTTTCGGTTGACAGCATCGGTACACTGTATCCCGAAGTCATTGAGCCGTTAAAATATCCTATTCCAACAAATATTCCACTTGTAAACAGACTTGCCGCAAGAGCTGATGCGATTGCAACCGTCCA
>CAYMCT010000276.1:0-2086 GCA_964389075.1 uncultured Lachnospiraceae bacterium | reverse complement strand
ATGCCGGTGAAACGATGAAGTTTGCACCTGCCAAAATAGCTGTTCTTGCGGTTTCAGGGTCAAGAACTGTACCTGCGCCAAGCATCATTTCGCCGTTCTTATACTTGTCAGCCAAAGCCGCTATTACCTTGTCTGCGCCCGGAACAGTAAATGTAAGCTCTATACCTGAGCAACCGCCTGCCAGACAAGCATCGCTTATCTTAATAGCCTCTTCAGCACTGTTAGCACGAACAACTGCAACAAGACCACATTCAGTAAGCTGGTTTAAAACCTGTTCTTTCTTTATCATTAGATTTTTCCTCCTCATATAATTATATAATTATATTGTAACACATTTACAGAATTATTTCAAGATAGTAGATTATATAATTTTAGTTTTTTTAGTACTATATTATTGCTTTTTTAAATTTCTTGATGTATAATAGCATAGAGGTGGTTTAAGATGTACGGATACGAAATTTTTCATAATGAGCTTTTAAATACGCTTATAGGAAATGTCAGAAAAGGAACAAATGCAAATACTTATATATTTGAGGGTCCGTCAGGACTTCGTAAATATACAGCAGCAAAGCTGTTTGCTCATTCGCTTGTATGCGAGGAACAATCAATTTCGCCGTGCGAAAAATGCCACGGATGCATTGAAGCTTCAGCAGGCTCACACCCTGATATCATAACCGTAGAAAAGGATAAAGACAAAACTGTTCTTGGTGTTGATATTATTCGTGATATGATAACTGAGTGTATGGTAAGGCCGTTCCAGTCGAAGCATAAGGTGTTTATAATAAAGGACGGCGATTTGCTTAATCCCCAAGCACAGAATGCATTTTTGAAAATCATAGAAGAACCGCCTGAATATGCTGTATTTATAATTGTGTGTACAGATTCTGAACAGCTTTTACAGACAGTCCGTTCACGGTCTGTAACCGTATCCTTCCCGCTTGTGAGCGATTCGGTTGTACGCCAATATATAGAAAGCAAGTATCCCGACGAGATTCGTACAGACTTCCTCGTTAAATATTGTTCCGGAATACCCACCGCTGCTGACGACATAATTAACCGTGAGGACTTTGAACAGCTCAGAGAAGATGTTTTGTCGCTTGTTCCAAAGATACTGACACCTAACAAGGCTCATTCCTTTGCAGTTGCTGATTATTTTGACAGTAACAAGGATATTGCAGAGGAGCTTTATGATATGATTCTCACATATCTGCGTGATGCGCTTGTAGTGAGTATGGGCAAGCCGGAGCTTATAATTAATGCAGATAAATCGGATAAGCTTTATAAGCTTGCCGCTGCCTACTCACAAACCCTTATCACCTGCGGCATTGATAATATAATAACAGCAAAAAAGATGCTCGACAGACACGTTAAAACGTCTGCGACTGCACTTTACGCCGCATTAACGAGCAAAATATGACATCAAATTGACCATTATCTTCGATTCGTACCTGAATATTTTGTGAAAATATATCTAAATTTTTACATCTGCATTGACTATCAAAACTCAATCTGCTATAATGTAAACATTAAAAGTGGAAAGGAGATAAATAGCGTGAAATCAACTGGTATTGTCAGAAAAGTAGATGAATTAGGTCGCGTTGTAATCCCTAAGGAACTCAGAAAAAAGTTCGGTATTGAGGAAAAGGACGGGCTCGAGATTTATGTTGAAGAGAACAAAATCATTCTCAGGAAGTATGAGCCATCTTGCGTGTTCTGCCAGAATACAGACGGGGTTTTTGAATTCCACGATAAGAACGTATGCCCTGACTGTGCAAAGCAGCTCGGCGCAAAAGCAGAATAATCTGCAAAAGCCACGCATTATGCATGGCTTTTTTATTGCAACCAAAAAATCGCTCTCACATTTGCGAAAGCGATTTTTTATTTTATTATTAATTAGTCAACCAACTCAAGAATAGCCATCTCGGCACCGTCACCACGACGCTCACCTAACTTGTATATTCTTGTGTATCCGCCGTTTCTTTCAGCATACTTCGGAGCGATTTCGCTGAACAACTTTGTTACAACGTCCTCCTTTGTAATATATGCCAATGCCTGACGACGAGCTGCAAGAGTGCCCTTCTTACCA
>CAYMCT010000275.1:0-2097 GCA_964389075.1 uncultured Lachnospiraceae bacterium | reverse complement strand
GGTTTAATTCAACTGCGTGAAAAGAATATATCAGATGCCGAATATACAGAGCTGGCAAAGGCTGTGCTTGATATATGCAGAAAGCATGGTGCAAAACTCATAATCAATGATAATATTGATGTATGCATAAAATCCGGCGCTGACGGGGTTCATTTAGGTCAGTCTGACACAGATGCAGGCATAGCAAGGAAAATACTCGGTAATACTGCAATTATCGGAGTAACTGCAAAGACAGCGGCACAGGCGTTAAAGGCAGCAGCTGACGGCGCCGACTATATCGGTTCAGGCGCTGTATTCGGTTCACTTACAAAATGTGATGCAAAGCATATGAGCATTG
This sequence comes from uncultured Lachnospiraceae bacterium, assembly GCA_964389075.1. Taxonomy (GTDB): domain Bacteria; phylum Bacillota; class Clostridia; order UBA1381; family UBA1381; genus Ornithomonoglobus. The sequence continues at coordinate 1,760 of CAYMCT010000275.1, read as the reverse complement.
ACACACTGAAAAAAATCACCGGCATATCTCCCCTTCCTGTTTATGCTATCGGCGGAATAAATGCTGATAATGCAGATAAGCTGTCGGGCAGCGGAATATACGGAATAGCTGTTGTATCAGGACTTTTTAAGGGCGATATAGCCACCAATACGCAGATACTCAAAAGAAAGGCGGAATTACTTTGAATACATTTCTCACGATTGCCGGCTCTGATCCGTCAGGAGGTGCAGGCATTCAGGCTGATATAAAAACAGCATCGGCACTTAACATATATGCGATGAGTGTAATAACTGCACTTACTGTGCAAAACACGCTCGGTGTTACCGATGTTTTTCCTGCTCCTAATGTCTATGAGCAAGGAACTGCAGTTTTTGATGACATCTTTCCTGACTCGGTAAAAATCGGAATGTGCGTGAACAGCAGTATAATCAGAACAATTGAAAAGCTTTTGTCTTTGTATAAACCGGATAATGTTGTTCTGGATCCTATTCTCATATCATCAAGCGGAAAAGAGCTTCTGCCCCACTCCGCTGTAGATGATATGAAAAAGCTTTTGTTTACGAAAGTCGATATAATTACCCCTAACGTGCCTGAGGCAGAATACATAACCGACACAAAAATCTGCAATGAAACCGATTGTATTAAAGCAGCAAAGCAGCTTTATGAGCAGTACGGCTGTTCTGTGCTGTTAAAAGGCGGACACCTTAACGGCTGCGATATTTTCTATGACGGAAATGTTCATCAGTTCGGACACAAACTCGTTGATAACCCCAACACTCACGGAACGGGCTGTACGCTGTCGTCTGCGGTTGCATGTATGCTCGCAAAAGGCGAAAATCAGTTAACCGCTTGTGAGAACGCTGTAAAATATGTAGTAAGTGCGATAGAATCAGGACTTGCACTCGGCAAAGGAACCGGACCTCTTAATCATTTGTTTGATATAAATCGCTGAGTGGTTTAAACGTATACCCTGCAGCTTTTGCATCGTTAATTATCCGCTCAAGTGCTGCTGCATTATCCGAAGATACTGCGTGCAGGAGAATGACTGCACCGTTATGAAGATACGGCATCACACTCTGATATGCATAATCAGCACCCCTTTGCGAGTTTACATCCCAGTCTTTGTAGGCAAAGCTCCACATTATAGTTTTCATTCCAAGACTGTTCGTTATTGCGAGTGTCTTTTCGCTGAACTCACCCTCTGGCGGACGCATATATTCCATATTATATCCATACAGACTCTGACACATTTCGTTCAGGTCTGTTATTTCTTTTTTTACGGTTTCTTCGGTTTGCTGCGGCAAATTCAGATGATGTACAGTATGGTTGCCTACAATGTGTCCCTCATTAATCATTCTGCTAATCAGCTCCGACTGATTTTCGAGATACGGTCCCGTCACAAAGAATGCGGCCGGTGTTTCTGTTTTTGCCAGAACATCAAGTATCATTGCAGTAAAGCCGTTCTCATAGCCCTCATCAAAGGTCAGATACAAGCTTTTTTCGCCGTTGTTATCAATATAACGTCCGTTATGGCTCTCAAGCAGATATGTCTGAGCCTGAGGAATTTCGGGCGGTGAGGCCTTTTTTCGTACAAATCCCCACCCTATTCCTTTTGTATCAAGCTGGGAATTTACCTCAACTGTGTCGTTTTTTATCTCATTAGTTTCTGTGCTGCAGCCACAGAATAACAACAGGGTAATTGTTATCAAACCTACATACTTAAATAATTGCATATTAACCTCCATAAAAAATATTTTAAT
>CAYMCT010000274.1:0-2101 GCA_964389075.1 uncultured Lachnospiraceae bacterium | reverse complement strand
CGTTGATTGCGAGCAAGAAGCCTTCGGTATCAACCTTTTCCTTCTTTTCAAGCTGTGACATTGCGTAAAGGTCACCTGTCATAACTCCGTCCTCGATAGTTTTGATTGTTGCCTTTTCAAGACATTCTGCAAAATTAACAAGCTCAGGAAGATTATCAAGCTCTCCTCTCTTTTTGAGTGCGCCTGACCACGCAAACAATGTTGCTACAGAGTTTGTAGAAGTTGTTTCGCCCTTGAGGTGCTTGTAGTAATGGCGCTGAACCGTACCATGTGCAGCTTCATACTCATATATACCGTCAGGTGAAACAAGAACTGATGTCATCATTGCGAGCGAACCGTAAGCAGTAGCAACCATATCTGACATAACATCGCCGTCGTAGTTCTTACAAGCCCAGATGTATCCACCCTCTGAACGGATAACACGTGCTACAGCATCGTCTATCAATGTATAGAAATACTCTATTCCTGCCGCCTCAAACTTTTCCTTATATTCATTCTCGAATACGTCATTGAATATATCCTTGAAACGGTGGTCATACTTCTTTGAAATGGTATCCTTTGACGCAAACCATATATCCTGCTTCAAATCAAGTGCATAGTTAAAGCAAGCTCTTGCAAATGACTCTATACTTTCGTCACGGTTATGAAGTCCCTGAATTATACCGTCACCCTTGAACTCGTGAATTGTTTCTCTTGTTTCGTTACCGTCCTTATCAGTATAAACAAGCTCAGCCTTGCCGCCTGCAGGAACCTGCATTTCAACATTCTTATACACATCGCCGTATGCGTGACGTGCTATTGTTATTGGCTTTGTCCATGTTGGAATATACGGAACAATACCCTTAACAAGGATAGGTGTTCTGAACACTGTACCGTCAAGCATAGCTCTGATTGTACCATTCGGTGACTTCCACATTTCCTTTAAGTTATATTCAGTCATACGAGCTGCATTCGGTGTGATTGTAGCACACTTAACTGCAACGCCGTATTTCTTTGTTGCCTCGGCACTGTCAACAGTTACCCGGTCGTTAGTTTCGTTTCTATATTCAAGACCGAGGTCATAATACTCTGTTTTAATATCGACATACGGTGTAAGAAGAATGTCCTTAATCATCTTCCAGATGACTCTTGTCATCTCGTCTCCGTCCATTTCAACAAGCGGTGTTGTCATTTGAATTTTTGCCATTGTGTTATCCTCCTAAAATAAAAGGCGGAAATTCCATTACGGAATTCCCACCCCTGTTAATCACTCGTAATGATTACGCTTTTTTAACTGTCTTCTTTGCAGCTGTCTTTGTTTCTTTCTTTGCAGGCTCAGCCTTCTTAGCTTCTGCCTTCTTTGCAGCCGGCTTAGCTTCAGCCTTTACAGCTGTTTCCTTCTTAGCTTCTGCCTTTTTTACAGTTTCTTTCTTTACTGTTTCTTTCTTTACTGTTTCCTTTTTTGCAGGAGCAGCCTTCTTAGCCGGTGCCTTCTTCGCAGGAGCCTTCTTAACAATTGCATCGTTAAGTGTGCTTACCTTTTCAAAATTACCCTTTACTGTAGCAACGCCCTTGTCGATTGCCTTATCAAGTGTAGTCTTACCTGTAAGGATATCGTTCAATGCCTTTCTCTGGATATCAATTACAGCATCGTTGTCACGGTAATCATAGCCTTCTACTACAACTGAGCCATTCTCTGACTTGAAGTATAATGTACCTCCGCAGTCTTCGTCTGTCAATGTAACCTGAACAGCCATATCTGCCAGCTTTGATACATCAACGTCATTGAACAAAGTCTTTATCTTCTTTAATGCGTTTTCAAATGTCATTTTAACAATCTCCTCTCTTCGAAACCAATTTTCAAAATCTGTTAGTTCTTAAATCTTTTGACTTCTACAGTATACAATATATTTTTTTATATGTCAATTAAAAATCTCAGCCAAACAGCCGTTTTTTGAAAATTTTGTTAATTTTATTTATAAAACAGCTGAATTAGCGGCTATTTTTATATAATTATCAGCAGGTTTTGTTTACTTCTGCCGCTTTTAGCGTGTTTTTCATAAGCATTGCAATGGTCATCGGACCTACACCGCCCGGAACCGGAGTGATTGCTCCGGCAACT
>CAYMCT010000273.1:0-2120 GCA_964389075.1 uncultured Lachnospiraceae bacterium | reverse complement strand
ACCGCCTATAATACCTATAGACGCAGCCTCTTTTACGCCCCACGATATACTCGGCACCAATGCACTGATAACCAATGCACCTACAAATGTAAAGAATACACCGAACTGTGCTGCAGCACCCAGAAGAATACTCTTAGGGTTAGCAATCAGCGGACCGAAGTCTGTCATACATCCTATACCAAGGAATATAAGCGGCGGATATATACCCAGCTTAACGCCAAGGTACAGCAGGTCAAGCAAGCCGCCGTGACGGCATATATACCCGACATCTATGTATTTTCCGTCAATCATATATTCAGGATCGGTAAAGAACTCGGTGTGCATCATTATTGCTGAAGAATCCTTTATCATAGGCAGGTTTGTAAGCAACATACCGAAAGCTATCGGCAAAAGCAATAACGGCTCAAACTGCTTTACAATTGCAAGATATAAAAGCACACAGGCAACTCCGAGCATTATAATGGTTTTAACAGCATCTGCTCCACCGCTCTGCAAGAGTGCGGCTACACCCGTGCTGTTTAAAAAGCTCTGAAAACTCTCTAACACTTTTAGTCACCACTTTCTATTAGTCTATAAGTATTAGTTTACAGAAACCAATACATCGCCTGTGTTCACGCTGTCGCCTGCTGATGCGTTTACGCTTGCAACAACACCATCACAGCCTGCGAAGATTTCATTTTCCATCTTCATAGCCTCAAGAACTGCTACCAATGTACCGCTCTCTACCTTGTCACCTACGTTAACCTTGATTGATACTACTGTACCCGGCATCGGTGCTGTAACCTTCTTAGCACCCATTGAGCCTGACGCCTTCGGTGCTGCTGCCGGAGCTGCTGCAGGTGCCGCAGGTGCTGCCACAGGGGCTGCAACAGGCGCTGATGTAGCTACACCGCCTACTTCTTCAACGTCAACTTCATAGGTTTTTCCGTTAACTGTTATATTAAACTTTCTCATAGTTAGTATTTCCTTTCTTATTAAAATCTGCTGCCGATAGTTTCTCTTAAACCTTCACGGTTCCATGAAGGACGGCTATCAGCTATACGTCTGTACGACTTGATCTGTAAATTATATGTTGATGTGTTGAGGCTCGCCGCAACAGCTGCTGTAAGGATAGCTATAAGCTCCTCCTCGTCAGTTTCGTCTGCAGCCGCTTCCGCTGCCGGAACAGCCTGAGCTTCTGCTACAGCCGCTTTCGCCTTCTGCTTTGAAGGGTCTCTGTAGAAGATAACCTTAAATAGCATCAACACAAGCATCAATATTACAAGTACGCCGAACACTATAGCAAGACCCAGCACAGTGGTCATACCACCCATTGACAGAGCCTCGCCCATTGTTACGCCCTTACCTGTAATCAATGATTCCGATATATTCATATTGCTCTCCTTTCATTAAACAGGGAGATTACCGTGCTTTTTAGCAGGTCTCGACTCACGCTTTGAACGGAGCATTTCAAGTGCAGCAATGATTCTCGGTCTTGTTGAATCAGGCTCGATAACATCGTCTATGTAACCACGCTGTGCAGCTACGAACGGTGTTGCGAACTTATTCTTATAATCCTGAATCTTGTCAGCTCTTGTGGCAATCGGGTCATCGCTTTCCTTAATATCATTCTTGAATATGATATTTGCAGCACCCTCAGGTCCCATAACAGCGATTTCTGCTGTAGGCCAAGCCATAACTATGTCTGTACCTGTGTGTTTTGAACCCATAGCGATATAAGCACCACCGTAAGCTTTTCTTGTAATAACAGTTACCTTCGGAACTGTAGCCTCGCTGTAAGCATAAAGAAGCTTAGCACCGTGACGGATAATACCGCTGTGTTCCTGACCTATTCCCGGGAAGTAGCCCGGAGTATCAGTAAACGTAATAACCGGAATATTAAAGCTGTCACAGGTTCTGATAAATCTTGCAGCCTTATCTGATGAATCACAGTCAAGTGAGCCTGCCATAACCTTAGGCTGGTTAGCAACGATACCGACACTTGAACCGTTCATTCTTGCATATCCTACTACTATATTAGTAGCAAAATCCTTATGTACCTCAAAGAACTCGCCGTTATCAACTACCTCAGCGATAACTTCCTTAACATCGTATGCCTGATTAGTATTATCAGGTACGAT
>CAYMCT010000272.1:1643-2136 GCA_964389075.1 uncultured Lachnospiraceae bacterium | reverse complement strand
TCAAACTGCTGGAAATATGTACCCTTGCCGTTATCATACACAACCTTGCCGCCTAAAACCTGCATATACCAGTCCTTAAGAGCCGCAGTATCCTTTGAAACGACTCCTATGTGCTCAATGCCTGTAATTGCCATAGCAAAAAAACCTCCTTACATAACATCTTCTCTCTATTCACTTATTATACCACATCTTACACAATAATTCAAGTGATGTTTTATAATTAACAAACTTTTTTATTTTATATATTGCATACATTATATATTTATGTTATAATTATTTCAACAAACTTATGAACAGAGAGGTTTTTTATGAACAGTATTAGAAACTATAAATTCTGGTTTATCACCGGAAGTCAGCACCTTTATGGTGAGGACACTTTAAGAGAGGTTGCAGCAGATTCAGCTGCTATGGTTGACGGTCTTAATAAGACAGGCAAGCTGCCTACAGAAATCATACTGAAGCCGACCGTAAAAACGCCGGCAGAAATCACACA
>CAYMCT010000272.1:0-1633 GCA_964389075.1 uncultured Lachnospiraceae bacterium | reverse complement strand
CACCTGCGCAGGTGTTATCTGCTGGATGCACACATTCAGTCCCTCAAAAATGTGGATTAATGGTCTGAAGGATTTCAAGAAGCCTTATTGCCACCTTCACACACAGTTCAATCGCAACATTCCGTTCGATGAAATTGATATGGATTTCATGAACCTTAACCAGTCAGCTCACGGTGACAGAGAGCACGGATTTATCGGTGCAAGACTCAGAATGCCGAGAAAGATTATTGTAGGCTACTGGGAGGATGAGGAGCCGGTTGCAAAACTTTCTTCATGGATGAGAAGTGCGTATGGCTATGCAGTAAGCCAGAATCTTAAGATGGCACGTTTTGGTGATAATATGCGTCAGGTTGCGGTTACCGAAGGTGACAAGGTAGAGGCTGAAATAAAATTCGGCTGGGATATCGAATATCAACCGGTAGGCGGACTTGTAGAGGTTCTGAACGCAGTTACAGAAGCTGAAATCGACGCTAAAATGGACGAGTACAAGGCTCGTTACGATATTGATACAGATGATATTGACGCAGTACGTTATCAGGCAAAGGAAGAAATCGCAATGAGAAAGATTTGCGAAGAGAACGGCTACACCTCATTCATCTCAAACTTCCAGGACCTTTACGGTCTTGAGCAGCTGCCGGGACTCGCTGTACAGAATATGATGTACGACGGCTACGGCTTCGGCGGTGAGGGCGACTGGAAGGTTGCGGCTATGGACACTATTATGAAGGCTATGGCTGAAGATATGGACGGCGGTACAGCGTTTATGGAGGATTATACATATCATCTTGAAAAGGGCAATGAACACATTTTAGGTGCGCATATGCTTGAGGTCGATCCGGTAATTGCAGCTAACCGCCCGAAAATTCAGGTTCATCCCCTCGGCATAGGTGACAGACAGCCTCCTGCACGAGTTGTATTTGACTCAAAGGAAGGCGACGCAATCGTTGCCACCCTTATTGATATGGGAGGTCGTATGCGTCTTATCGTAAACGATGTTAAGGCTTGTAATCCGTTACAGCCGATGCCTAAGCTTCCGGTTGCAGGTGTTATGTGGAAGCCGGAACCGTCACTTGCAGTTTCAGCAGAAGCCTGGATACTGGCAGGCGGCGCTCACCACAGTGTGCTTTCATACGACGTAACAGCTGAAATGCTCAAGGACTGGGCAGCAATGATGGATATTGAGTTTATCCATATTAACAAAGACACAACTGTTGCAGAGCTCGAAAAAGAGCTTAAATGGAACGAGATAGCTTATAAACTTTCAAAATTATGATAAACAGTAAAAAAATCGCATTGGCATTGCCGATGCGATTTTTTGCTGTTTATATCTGTTCCATAAACTTATCAAAGGCTTTCATTCCTGCCTCATCACGCTTGTATACGCCTGCGTGTTCAAGTACAGTAACGAATACCTTGCCCACCTCACAGTGAAGGATATCCATCACATTATCCTTGTTAAGCTCAGGATGCGATGCTTTTATCTGCTCTGCCCACTCTGCGTGCGAGGCTGTCTTTTCATCAGTCGTCATATCCGCTCCGCTTAAAATCGCATCAGCAACAGCATCAAGCTCCTCTACAAGTCTTGACGGCAGCACTGCAAGACCCATAACCTCGATAAGTCCGATATTCTCTT
>CAYMCT010000271.1:0-2136 GCA_964389075.1 uncultured Lachnospiraceae bacterium | reverse complement strand
GAAAATTTGTTTTCAGGCTGCTTGGGTGAAATGTTCATGTAATTTGAGAGATTGAGCATCTGAAAATCAAAAACAGGGTTGTTTGTAAGAACCCCTACCGGATTATCATATATTTTAAGCCCGTCTTTTAATGGTTCTGCGGTTATTGAACTGTCTAAATCCGATATAAGCCAATGTAACGGGGTATTGGGTAAGCTTTCATTGAAATTAACATCAATAATATTAAGCGTTGGAAGAAGCTGTTTTACATCACTGATGTTTTTGCACTGACTGAGCAGCCAGGGTATAAACTCAAACGGAGCGATGTTGTCTTTGTCGTTATCATACTTATTGTAAAATGCATTATCCGGAAAGTTCAGTCCTGCAATGCTTAAACCCTTTTCGTTTGTTGCTTCGTAATAAAGCGGATAATCATTACACACATATGCCATTCCGATTATTGCATAATGACTTTTAATTGCAGCTTTGTATCTGAAATTAAAAGGATAGCTTCGGGGTGTAACCGTAACTGTTTCGTTATACGAGTATTCCAAATCAAGGTTTCTGCCGAAATAATGATTTTTATAGGTTATTGCTGTACACATGATATTACCTCCCATAATATTATGGTATATAAATGGGACTTCTATGCTCAAAAAAGTGTAAAAATATGTTGCAAAAATAATGATATGATGGTATACTTATAGTAATATAAATATTAGGAGGAATTATTATGCCTCGTAGCGAAAATCAAAAACTGAAGCTGTATTATATAATAGAGTTGTTTAAAAAGAAATCAAGTGAGGAAAATCCTGTGTCGGTTGCCGATATTATAGATTATCTGGCAGAAAAAGGGATTAATGCTGAACGTAAAAGCATCTACAGAGATATAGAGGCTATGATAAGTCTTGGTTTTGATGTTGTTTCTGTTCATAATAAGAGGTTTTCATATTATCTGGGAGAGCGTGATTTTCAGATTGCAGAGCTGCGAATGCTTGTTGATGCTGTTCAGGCTTCAAGATTTATTACTGCAAGGAAATCAGCTGAGCTTATTAAAAAGCTCGAGTCACTTGTGGCGGAGTGTGATGCTGAAAAGCTGCAAAGTCAGGTGTTTGTAACAAACAGAATTAAATCATCAAATGAAAGTATATACTACACGGTAGATTCCATACACAACGCAATACAGCTTAATTCGAAAATTTGTTTCTATTATTTTGACTGGGATGTGAAAAAAGAAAAGGTTTTCAGACACCGTAAAAAGAAATATTGTATAAGTCCGTGGGCACTTATATGGAATAATGAAAACTATTATCTTATCGGTTACGATTCTGATGAAGCAAAGATTAAGCATTACCGTGTTGACAGAATGATTTCTCTGGAAATTTCAGAGCTAAAGAGGGAAGGTCAGGCAGAGTTTCTGGAAATAGATATTGAGCATTATTCTGAGTGCTATTTCGGAATGTACAGCGGCGAAATACAGAAGGTAACACTGAGATGCTCAAATAAAGTCACAAACGCCGTGATTGACAGATTCGGAAAAGAGATTGAATTTCTGCCGACTAAGGACGAAAACACATTCGATATAAATGTGCGGGTGGCAGTCAGTCCTGTATTTTATTCCTGGGTGTTTATGTTCGGCGGCGATGTTAAGATAATCGCACCGCAGAGGATTGCAAAGGAGCTTGATAATATGGCTCGTCGCTATCTTGATAATGCAGATAAATAAAAGGAGGTAAGGGCTTATGTCTGAATATATTAACAATGAGCTTAATGAGATTATAGCCGATATACTGAGCGATTATAACGGCGGCAAGTTTATTGATAAGGTTGATATTTTTAATCAGCCTGATAAAAATGTTATTATTGATATTCTCAATAAGCTGCAGGAAATAATTTTTCCGGGATTTTTCAAACCGAAAACTTACAAAACATACACTGTAAAAACAACGATGTCGATGCTGACAGAGGATGTTATATACAACCTGAAGAAGCAGATAGCTATAGTTCTGAAGTACAACCGTGACTATGCAGAAATGTCTGCGGAGTTAATAGAGGAAGAAGCAGAAAAGCTTGCTGTAGCATTTTTTAAAACCATACCATCAATCCGTGAGGTGATAGAAACAGATGTTGAAGCAGGCTTTGAGGGCGACCCGGCGG
>CAYMCT010000270.1:0-2172 GCA_964389075.1 uncultured Lachnospiraceae bacterium | reverse complement strand
ACCATAAATTCAGGTGCTTTTCCATACTTTTTCTGTATTTTGTCTACAGTCTGAATGGATTTGCATCAGTGCAAATCCATTTTTTATGTAATTATTTTTCTTTTATTGCAGTAAGTGTATCTCTGATTTCTTCAAGAAGTACAATATCAGCCGATTTTTCTTCAACTACCGGAACCTCTTCCTCCTTCTTACGGTTAAATATATTTACAGTCTTAACCAATACGAACAAGCTGAATGCAACAATAAAGAAGTTAATTATGTTCTGAATAAGAGAACCGTACATAACCTGAGCACCGCCAATACCAATACTCAACTTTGAAAAATCAGTTCCTCCCATCAGAATTCCTATCAACGGCATTATAATGTCATTCACAATAGAATCAACAATAGTTTTAAAAGCTGCACCGATAATAACGCCGACAGCCAGGTCAAGCATATTTCCCTTTATGGCAAACTCTTTGAATTCCGCTATAATTTTTTTCATACCAAACACCTCATTTATAAATAATTTCTGTTTTAATTTTAGCATAAATGCGAAATTATGTCAAGTATTATCCTATTCTTTCCAAAATTCTAATTTTCTATTGAAAACCTGACCGATATATGATATAATATATGTATATATATAATTTCACGAAGGGATGTTTAGAACATTGAATAAGTTAAATGCAATAGGTACTCATGTATGGAACGGCATATATGAAACCTTCATTTATGAGGGGCGCTGGGAATGGTTTGCAAAAGGTCTTGGTTATACCCTCTTAATCTCACTTGTGGCAGTTTTGCTCGGATTGATTATCGGTGTACTTGCCGCACTTGGCAAGCTATCCAAAATAAAGCCGCTGCGTTGGATTTCAAGTGCGTATGTTGACATTATACGCGGAACTCCTACAATGGTTCAGTTACTTATAATATATTTCATTATTTTTGCAAAAGTCAATCTTGAACCGTGGATTGTCGGTGCATTGGGATTTGCCATAAACAGCGGTGCATATATAGCAGAAATTGTCCGTGGAGGTATTCTGTCGGTCGATAAAGGTCAGACAGAAGCCGGCCGCTCACTCGGCTTAACATCATCACAGACAATGATAAGTATAATAATGCCTCAGGCTATGAAAAACATCTTGCCGGCACTTGCAAACGAATTTATCGTTCTTATCAAGGAAACTGCGGTTATCGGTATGATTGAAAATATAGACTTATTAGGCGGTGCCAGAAGAGTACAGGCAACAACGTATGATTTCTTATATCCTTTCCTCGGTGCGGCAGTTATCTACTATGTTGTAATAAAAATTCTTTCAGTTGCACTTTCACATTTTGAAGCCAAGCTCAGAAAAGCGGATGCAAGATAAAAAGGAGGCTGCTGAATATGATAAAACTTAACGATGTACATAAAAATTTCGGTGACCTGCACGTACTTAAAGGTGTTACCGAGGAAATAAAAAAAGGTGAAAAGGTTGTACTTATCGGTCCGTCAGGCTCGGGCAAATCGACGCTTTTGCGATGTACAAACCTTCTTGAGATTCCGACTAAGGGCAGCATTTCAGTTGGTGAGGTTACAATTACTGACCCCAAAATTGATATTAATAAGGTCCGCGAAGGAATGGGAATGGTGTTCCAGCATTTTAATCTGTTCCCACACCTCAGTATTATGGACAACATCACGCTCGCACCTTTGAAAGTAAAAAAAATGAGCGTTGAAGCTGCTCAGGAAAAAGCCCGTGCACTACTTGACCGTGTAGGTCTTTTAGATAAAGCAGATGCCTTCCCTGCCCAGCTTTCAGGCGGTCAGAAGCAGAGAATAGCCATAGCCCGTGCATTGGCAATGGACCCTGAGATAATGCTGTTTGACGAACCAACCTCAGCACTCGACCCTGAAATGGTCGGCGAGGTGCTCGGCGTTATGAAGGATCTTGCAGATGCAGGTATGACAATGGTTGTTGTTACTCATGAAATGGGCTTTGCCCGTGAGGTTGCTGACCGTGTAATGTTTATGGATGAAGGGCTTATATTGGAACAGGGTACGCCGCAGGATGTATTTGACAACCCACAGCACGAGCGTACACAGCTGTTTTTAAGTAAAGTTTTGTAATATATTGCGGATACGCTTTATATATAAATAGGTGATTGTAAAATTAACGGTAAAAATGATTAACATAACTCAATCATCAG
>CAYMCT010000269.1:0-2185 GCA_964389075.1 uncultured Lachnospiraceae bacterium | reverse complement strand
CATGGTATAAGGAGCGGGGTATAAAGGTAATACCTATAAGCTGTACAACGGGACCGGGCATAGGCAGGGTTTTAACCGAAGCACGCTCGGTTGTTCAGGACAAAATCGACCGTGATGCAGAGCGTGGCAGAACACGCACGTTGAAGCTGATGATGGTCGGAATCCCCAACGTCGGTAAATCGAGCCTTATAAACCGTCTTGTCGGCAAAGCAAGCACCAAAACAGGCGACCGTCCGGGCGTTACAAAGGGCAAGCAGTGGCTCAGAATAAAGGGCGATGCGGAGCTGCTTGATACACCGGGAATCCTTCCGCCGAAGTTTGAGGATCAGGAGCTTGCAAAGCGGCTTGCATACACAGGTGCTATTAAGGACGAAATTATGAACCGTGAGCTTTTGGCATACTCACTCTGCGACTTTTTGAGGGACGTATACAGCGAGGCAGTATGCGAACGCTACAAGATAAAGGACGATATATCCTCACTTGAAGGCTACGAGCTGCTCGAGCTTATCGGAAAACGCCGTGGTTTTGTCATAAGCGGCGGCGAGGTTGATATGGAGCGTGCGGCGAATATGCTTCTTGACGAGCTGCGTGGCTGCAGGATAGGTCAGATAACTCTTGAAACACCTGATATGTTTGAAGATGAGTTTTGAAAATAGTTATTGCAATTTTGTATATGATGGTGTATAATGATAAGTAAGAGAGTAAGTATTCCGTGAAAGGGGTAATAAAATGAAAAAAGCATTGGTAATAATGGCGGCAGGTATCGGTTCGAGATTTGGCGGCGGCATTAAGCAGCTTGAGCCGGTGGGACCCGGCGGTGAGATTATTATGGACTATTCAGTTCACGATGCAATCGAAGCAGGGTTCAATAAAATTGTGTTCATAATCAGAAAGGACATAGAAAAGGATTTCAGAGAAATCATCGGCGACAGAATCGAAAGGATATGCGAAGGACTTGGCGTTGAAATAGCGTATGCGTTCCAGTCACTTGAAAATGTACCGGAGGGTGTTAAGGTGCCTGAGGGCAGAACGAAGCCGTGGGGAACAGGACAGGCAGTTCTCTCGTGCAAGGGCATAGTAAACGAGCCGTTTGTGGTTATAAATGCTGACGATTACTACGGTAAGGAATCGTTCGTAAAGATAAGCAGCTTCCTTGACGGATATACACCTGACGCACCTGCATCATTCTGTATGGCAGGCTTCATACTCAAAAACACGCTCAGCGAAAACGGCGGTGTAACACGTGGCATCTGCAAGGTTGATGATGACGGCAACCTGACTGACGTAGTGGAAACCTCCGACATTGTTAAGACAGAAAACGGCGCTGAGGTAAACGGTGTTGCGGTAGACGTAAACTCCAACGTATCAATGAATATGTGGGGCTTAACACCTGAATTTATGCAGCTTCTTGAGGATGGCTTTGTTGAGTTCTTTGCCAACATTGACGGCAATGAGCAGAAAGCTGAATACCTTATCCCGATATATATAGGTGAGCTTCTGAGAAATAACAAGGTATCCGTAAAGGTTCTCGAAACAGCTGATAAGTGGTTCGGAGTGACATATAAAGAGGACAAGCAGTTTGTGGTGGATTCATTCAGAGAGCTTATCGCAAACGGCGTATATAAGCCGGATTTATTCTCAGACCTCATATAATCACGTGTGAAAATATGAACTATATGTTAAAATTCTGTTGACAAACTTTGTCTGTTCTGCTATAATATATTTAGCAGTCATTGTATATAATGCTCTTAGAGCTTTATATAATATAATTTACCTATTTATCTCCCAAAAAAACGGATGCGAAAGCATCCGTTTTTACTTTGGTATCAGATAATAATTTCAGCCTTGCTTCCGCCTGACTTGGTTTTTGTAACAACAATCTGTTTATCAATTTTTTCTTTCAGCTCCGAAACGTGCGAAATAATTCCTACAAGCTTATTGCCGTCAGAGAGCGAGTTGAGCGTTTTAATAGCGAGATTAAGCGATTCGTCATCAAGCGAGCCGAAGCCCTCGTCAATAAACATTGTGTCGAGCCTTATTCCGCCTGCGTTGCTCTGAATTTCGTCCGAAAGACCGAGTGCAAGCGACAGTGACGCCTTGAATGCCTCACCGCCCGAAAGTGTTTTAACGGAAGAGGAACAGCTTCGGCTGCTGGCTGCCGACGGTATGCTGGTAAAGCGCCCCA
>CAYMCT010000268.1:0-2191 GCA_964389075.1 uncultured Lachnospiraceae bacterium | reverse complement strand
CAAGTGGTAAGGCAGAGGTCTGCAAAACCTTTATTCCCCGGTTCAAATCCGGGTGACGCCTCCAGCAAAGTGTTGCGGCTTAATTCAGTTAGGTCGTGGCACTTTTTTTCTTTACAAAAAAATGTACTCTTGATAAATCACAGACTTTATGTTACAATTAAAATATAAATTACAGAAAGACTACATATAATCAAAATATGAAACATATAAAACGATTTTTATTATTTTTATTTGCGCTTATAGTATCATCAATATTTATAAACGCAAACTCTCGTTTCTTCAAGGATATAGGCACATATATTCCTTACCTTGAAAGCAGGCATCCGGAAATAGTTCGTCAGATAAGTGAATATTCCGATACGGTAAACGAATACATATCACACCTCCCCACTATTCCCGAGCTTATAGCAAATCTCCGCAACATTGAGCTGCCTATTGACCCGGACGATGTTGCAGCCAACGTGTATCATTCAAGTGATACAATGCTCACATTCAACAATAATCAGAACATCTCCGTTTCAACAGACGGCAGTGAAATTGATGTATACGGACTGCTATCAAGCCCGCAGGACAAATATATTGTATACCGTTTCCTCAGCGAAAACGGTGATGTACTGAAGCAGTATACCGACTGCACCGACAGCGAGGGCAAATTCCGCAAGATAATGTATATTCCCGACGGTACGTTTCAGTTTGCCGTTTTTACCGGTCCACAGATGGTAGGTAACTACTCGGGGCTTGTATATAATTATATATATCTCACACGTGATGAGCAGGGGGCATATTCAATATCAAAGTCACCGGTGTATCAGCATAACATCACGGAATACGAGAAAAACAAATCACTCAGCACGGCTTTAAAAAGCACATATGCAATATGTGCAGATGAACCCGGAATAAAATCGCTTGCATACGAAATAACAGCAGCCTGCACTACCGATTATGAAAAAGCACTGGCTTTGCACGACTGGGTGTGCAGTAATATCTGTTACGATTCTGACAGTATCAGCGCAGACTCAAACTCTGCCCCGTATGTAGCCTCTGATGTACTCGAAACACGCCGCGGAGTATGTCTCGGATATTCAAATCTCTATGCAGCATTATGCCGTGCAGTCGGCATTCCGTGCAATGTGGTTACGGGCTATGCCCTCGGCGTAACTGAGGCAGAAACCGTATGGAACGATACAAACCTATACTCGACAGACGCCAATCATGCATGGAATGAAGTTCACATTGATAATCGCTGGATAATCGTTGATACAACCTGGGATTCACGGAATATTATTGAAAACGGAATACAACAAACAGAAGGTTACATTTCACATATTTATTTTGACGCTAACATTCAATTCTTTTCAACAAACCACAAGATATTTGAATATGTAAGAAGATAAACGGAGGCGCCTATGAAAGCTATAAGAAATTATTTATTCCTTATACCTTTGGTTACGATGCTGTACGCATCGCACACCCACCTTGCACACGCCAGAGAAGCTATTCTTAGCGAGCCAAAGCTTCTCAGCGGTACCGGCTCGTCCTTTGAGCGGATAACACAACCGTCAGCAGATGTATCATTACAGAGTGTTACCACAAATAATATTCCGCTCATTGAATATTTCAGAGAACAGACGGAAAATTTCGCAGTAGAAATTGATATTTCTCAATATAACATTCCTGAAGAGGATTTTGAAGAAATTTATGAAATGCTCATATTCTGTTCACCACGTTCGTATTATCTTACAGCAAACAACGGCACATATACTTATTATGAGCCTGATTACACAGAAAACGAAAACGGTGACTCAATAATTGAATGTATTTTTCCGGTATATCAGCTTGATATATACGCTGAGGACGAGTTCGAAACAGACCCTGACAAATTAGAAGCATTAAAGCCGGAAATCACGGCAAATCAGCAGCTATTCGACAAATTTGTTGAAACAATACATCAGTATATAAATCCTAATGCAAAGGATTCAGAAAAGATTATACGTTACCATAACAGCATTGATATAACCTTCTCGTATGCAAATGATGACCTTTTTCTCCCCATAGAAGAAAGACAATATAACAATGTTATACAGTTTGTAAAGCACAGAAAAGGTCTTTGCCAGGCATATGCAATATTTTATAACTATCTTCTTATGCAGGAGGGGTTTGAAACCGGCTTCGTAACAAGCTTTGACCAGTA
>CAYMCT010000267.1:0-2212 GCA_964389075.1 uncultured Lachnospiraceae bacterium | reverse complement strand
CATTTAATCTTTTTTTTGCTTTATAGGAAATGAGCAATTTCCTATAAAGAAAAAAGCGCACCACACGATAATATGATGTGCTTAATTCTACGCAATCGTTTGACAGACCATCAATACCTATACTGTTTTATTGAGGACTGTATATGAGCTTTTTAATATCTTCCATTATTCTTAACTGCCTTATCCATTCTGCGTTTTGCATCACGCTGAGCGATTGATTCACGCTTGTCGTAGAGCTTTTTACCCTTTACAAGTGCAAGCTCAACCTTGACGAGCGAGCCTTTCAGGTACACCTTTAAGGGGACAAGGGATAAGCCTTGTTCGTTAAGCTTTTGTGAAAGCTTTAATATCTCGTTTTTGTGCATTAATAGCTTGCGTTCACGTAACGGGTCACGGTTAAATATATTTCCTTGCTCAAACGGACTTACATTCATACCCTTGAGCCAGACCTCTCTGTTGTGTATTCCTGCATACGAATCAGCGAGATTGACCTTGCCAAGCCGTATTGATTTTACTTCTGTACCGAACAGCTCAATACCGCACTCATAGGTTTCAAGTATAAAATATTCGTGACGTGCCTTTTTGTTTTGAGCTATAACCTTAACACTGTCTTTTTTCTCTGCCATAAATTACCTCTGTTAGTCGAATATAATGAATTTTACCTCTAAATTGTGTACATTATACCATATTTAGTGTTAAAAGTAAAGTTTTTTTCAGAAATAGCTTGATTTTATTCAAGAAATAGTGTAAAATAGAACTATATAACATCATAGGAGGTTTACGATGAGTAAATTGGTTTTTGATTATTCAAAAGCGGCAGATTTCGTATCACAGGAAGAAATCGATGCAATGGCTCCTTATATCAAGGCGGCGCATGAAACTATTGCAAACAAGTCAGGTGCCGGCAACGACTTTTTGGGGTGGGTTGACTTGCCTGTTGATTATGACAAGGAGGAGTTTGCAAGAATCAAGACTGCGGCTCAAAAGATTCGCAATGATTCCGATATCCTTATAGTCATCGGTATAGGTGGTTCATACTTAGGCGCAAGAGCTGCTATCGAAATGCTTTCACATTCTTTTGCAAACTCTGTTTCAAAGGAATTAAGAAACGGTCCGCAGATATTCTACGCAGGTAACAGTATCAGTTCAACATACCTTGCAGACCTTATAGAGGCTGTTGAGGGTAAGGATTTCTCTGTAAACGTAATTTCAAAGTCAGGTACAACAACTGAGCCTGCGATTGCGTTTAGAGTGTTCAAGGAGATACTTGAAAATAAATACGGCAAAGAAGAAGCAAAGAACAGAATATACGCTACAACAGACAAGGCACGTGGTGCTTTGAAAACACTCTCAGACGCTGAGGGTTATGAAACCTTTGTAGTGCCTGATGATGTAGGCGGCAGATTCAGTGTTCTTACAGCGGTTGGACTTCTTCCTATCGCAGTAGCAGGCATAGATATAGACGCTATGATGCAGGGTGCGGCTGACGGCAGAGTGGAATACAATAATCCGAACTTGTCAGAGAATATGTGTTACCAGTATGCGGCAGTAAGAAACTGTCTTGCAAGAAAAGGTAAGTGTATAGAAATGATGATAAACTTCGAGCCGGCGCTTCACTATTTTGCGGAATGGTGGAAGCAGCTTTACGGCGAGAGTGAGGGTAAGGATCAGAAGGGTATATTCCCGGCTGCTGCTGATTTCTCAACAGATTTACATTCAATGGGTCAGTATATTCAGGACGGTCAGAGAATATTGTTCGAAACTGCTATTCTCGTTGACGAGCCGAGAAAGAACGTTGTTATAAAGGCTAATGACGATAATCTCGACGGTCTTAACTTCCTTGCTGAAAAGACTCTTGATTTCGTAAACTTAAAGGCGGCACAGGGTACAGCTCTTGCTCATACAGATGGCGGAGTTCCTAATCTTGTTGTAAAGGTGCCGAAGCTTGACGCTTACAACTTCGGTAAATTAGTATACTTCTTCGAGAAGGCTTGCGGTATTTCAGGCTACGTGCTTGGAGTTAATCCGTTTAATCAGCCGGGCGTTGAAGCATACAAGAAAAATATGTTCGCATTACTCGGTAAGCCGGGTTATACAGATATGCAGGCTGAGCTTGAAGCAAGACTTGCTAAATAATTAAAAAGACCATAATAGAAGTGGAGGATAAAATTATGATTAAACTATTGATTGGTAAAAAAGGTTCAGGTAAGAC
>CAYMCT010000266.1:0-2232 GCA_964389075.1 uncultured Lachnospiraceae bacterium | reverse complement strand
TTGAAGGACACGATGCTTGCCGTAAGATTGCAATTTTATCATCACTTGCAGCCGGTAAGGAGATTGACTATAACAAAATAAGCACAGAGGGTATCGTAGATATAACTCTTGACGATGTTAAGTGTGCAGAAGCGGCAAGCTGTGTAATAAAGCTTATCGGATATTCAGAGGTAATGGACGACGGTAAGATTTATGCTCACGTAGCACCGATGGTAATAAACAACAAGAATATGCTCGCAGGCATTGACGATGTATTTAACGGCGTAATGATAACCGGTGATGCAGTAGGTAATGTAATGTTCTACGGCGCAGGTGCCGGCAAGATGCCTACAGCATCAGCAGTCGTTGCAGATATTGTAGATTCAGTAATCCATAACAGCCGCCGCAAGCTTATCGGCTGGGTTAAGGCTGATGAGGACATCGTCGCAGATAAAGATGCTAAGAAGTTCAGATTCTTTGTAAGAGCACAGAAGGATATGGAAGGCGTAAAGGCGATATTCGGAAACGTAACCGAGCTTGATGAAACACAGAGCGGAACAGCTGCATTCATAACGGAGCCGCTTACAGCTTCAGCTCTTGAAGAAAAGAAAGCACAGCTTGGCAACGTAATCACAGCAATAAGGGTTCTTGACTGATGATACATGTAAGAGTTCCGGCAACAAGCGCCAATATGGGTGCGGGGTTTGACACATTAGGCATAGCACTCAATCTTTATTCAAGGCTTGAAATTGAAGAAACAAAAAGCGGTCTTGAAATAATAACGATAAACAATACCGGCACTGTGCAGAGCGATAAATCAAATCTCGTGTACCGTGCTATGGAAAAGGTTTTCAAAACAACAGGGTATTCTCCGGCAGGCTTAAAAATAACGCAGAAAAGCAAAATACCTATGACCCGCGGCTTGGGCTCATCGAGTGCGTGTATCATAGGCGGAATGCTTGCGGCAAATATTATGAGCGGCAGAAAGCTCACATACCCGGAGATACTGAATATGGCAACTGAAATGGAAGGTCATCCTGACAATGTAGGACCTGCAATGTATGGCGGCTTCTGCGTAAGTGCGGCAGATGCAGGCAATACAATGGTAAAGAGCTTCAAGCTGCGAAATGACCTGAAGTTTGCGGTTATGATACCGAGCTTCTTTGTTGCGACAAAGAAATCCAGAGGGGTTCTGCCCGATACGGTAAATTTCAGAGATGCGGCGAACAACATTTCAGCATCAGCTATTTTTCAGGCGGCGCTGGCAACGGGCGATTATGAACTTTTGAGATACGGAGTTCGTGACAAGCTTCATCAACCGTTCCGAAAGGGATATATAAACGGTTTTGACGATATATTTAAAATGACATATGATGCAGGAGCAAAAGCAACTTATTTAAGCGGCTCAGGCCCTACAATAGTGTCAATACTGACCGACGGCGAAGAATACACCTTCAAAAAGAAAATGGAACAGTTTTTTGAGGGAAATGTCAACAAGTGGAAATGCTTGATTCTTGAATGTGACAATGTCGGTGCAGTGGTTTCAGAAAGGTAATCAAAGGAAAGGAATGATATAAATGGGACTTATAGTTCAGAAATACGGCGGTTCATCTGTCAGGGATGCCGAAAGAGTAATGAATGTTGCAAGACGTATTACAGATACTTATAAAGCAGGTAATAACGTAGTTGTAGCAGTTTCGGCACAGGGTGATACTACTGATGATTTAATTGAGAAGGCAAAGGAAATCAATCCTAACGCATCAAAGCGTGAAATGGATATGCTTCTTGCAACAGGAGAACAGATTTCAATCTCATTGCTGGCAATGGCTATCGAGAAAATTGGTTGTCCTGTAGTTTCATTCACGGGCTGGCAGGCAGGTGTGAAAACAGATTCAAAGTACGGAGTAGCACGTATCAAGACTATTGATACCGAGCGAATCCAGAACGAGCTTGACAGCCGCAGAATCGTAATTGTTGCAGGCTTCCAGGGCATAAACAAGTACGACGATATAACAACTCTGGGCAGAGGCGGTTCAGATACATCTGCTGTAGCACTTGCAGCTGCTTTACGTGCTGATGTATGTGAGATTTACACAGACGTTGACGGTGTATATACAACTGACCCGAGAATTTGTAAGAGTGCGTATAAGCTTGACGATATTTCATACGATGAAATGTTAGAGCTTGCATCACTCGGTGCAAACGTGCTTCATAACAGAAGTGTTGAAATGGCAAAGAAATATAATGTAAAGT
>CAYMCT010000265.1:0-2238 GCA_964389075.1 uncultured Lachnospiraceae bacterium | reverse complement strand
TCCTCCATACGTTTTCGTCCGAACTATTATTCCGCTCTTAACGAACAATATATATTCTACCATAGTTAAAACGTTTTGTCAAGCTAAAAAATAATAATTTTAAAAAAATTTTGATTTTTAGTAATAAATTTCGCTAAAAGCTTGAATTTTATGCTAAAAAATGATATAATAACTTTTAAGTATATATTTTTACTGATAGTATTTTCGGCGAAAGGAATTTAACAAAAAATGGTACGGAAGAAGTGGAAATTCAGAAATGAAAGCGTTACGGCTTCGGCTGTTCAAAACGCAGCAAAACAGAATAATGTTCCGCTCATAGTTGCACAGGTTCTTTTGAATCGTGGTATTGCACCGGGCGAATTCCGTACATTTATTTCAAAGTCGAAAAGCGGAATACTGAATCCGTTTACAATGCTTGATATGGAAAAGGCAGCGGAGCGAATCATAGCTGCACTTGAAAATAAAGAAAAGATTGTGGTTTACGGCGACTATGATGTTGACGGTATAACCTCAACCGCTATGATGTATGAGTTTTTAAAATCTCTGGGAGCTGATGTTATATATTATATTCCAGATCGTCGTGACGAGGGCTACGGTATAAACATTATGGCGGTAAACAAGCTTATTAAGCAGGGCATGCAGCTGCTTATAACTGTTGACTGCGGTATAACCGCAATAGGTGAAACTGAGTTTGCGAAGCTGCAGGGGATGGATGTTATTATAACAGACCACCATACCTGTAAGGAACGGATTCCTGAAGCAGCAGTGGCGGTTATTGACCCTAAGCGTGCTGATGATGAATATGAATTTGATTCGCTTGCGGGCGTGGGTGTTGCGTTCAAGCTCGTTCTTGCTGTTGCAATGAAAATGGGGCTGAGTGCAGGCGATTATTTTAATAAATATGTTGACCTTGCCGCTATAGGTACTATTGCAGATGTGGTTCCGCTTCTTTCAGAAAACAGAATTATAGTAGAAAAGGGTTTGCAGCTGCTTGACAATCATGCACGGCCCGGAATAAGAGCGTTGCTTGAGGTTGCAGGTGTTGCGGATAAAAAGATTAATGCCGGAACGGTTGCGTTTGCTTTGGCACCGAGGCTGAATGCAGCAGGCAGACTCAGCACTGCGGTAACGTCGGTGGAGCTGCTATTGACTCATGATGAAGCAAGGGCTAAAGAAATAGCAATCGAGCTTGATGCTGAAAACAAGGCTCGCCAGAACACCGAACAGGAAATTAACCGCGAAGCACTTGAGATGATTGCACAGGACCCTGTATTTGATAAGAAAAAAGTTATAGTTCTTGCAAAAGAGGGATGGCATAACGGTGTGATTGGCATAGTTGCATCACGTATTACAGAGATGTTTTATAAGCCGTGTATACTGATTTCGCTTACTGATGGCAAGGGTAAGGGAAGCGGCAGAAGTATTGCCGGATTCAATTTGTTTGAGGCACTTTCAGCGTGTGAGGACCATTTGACCAATTTCGGCGGACACAGCGTTGCGGCAGGTCTTGGCATTGCTGAGGGTGATATAGAGGCATTTTCTGCAAAGATAAATAAATATGCAGATGAACATCTTGCAGCTGATGATATGATACCTATGATAAAGATTGACAGCATTCTGGGCGGTCAGAATCTGACTATTGCAACTGCTAAGCTGCTTTCGTCACTTGAACCGTGCGGTATGGGTAACGAAAAGCCTGTATTTGCTGTTAAAAATGCAAGAATTATCAGCATTTCAACCGTTGGTGCAGAAAACAAGCATTTGCGGATGAAAATAGAAAAAGACAATATACAGGTTGGGTGCATAGGATTTGGTATGGGTGATTATTCAAAGCTTATTGAGCAAGGCAGCAGTGCCCACATTGCATTCAGACTTGATATAAATGCATACCAGGGCAATGAATCACTACAGCTTGTATTGTGTGACATAAAGCCTGTATAAGAACATACAGAAGGAGGTGAAGAGCATTATGACAGATCTTGAGAGAAATTCTATTTTGGAACCGGAAAAAATACCGCAGCGTAATTTAAAGGACACAGATGTTCTGGTTGATGAGATCATAGAAATGATTAAATCATATGCTCCTAATGCGAACACAGATTCTGTATATATAGCGTATCGGTTTGCAAAGTCGCTGCATGAGGGTCAGAAGCGCAAGAGCGGAGACCCGTATATTGTCCATCCGGTGGAGGTGGCATATGTTGCGGCACAGCTTTCTATTGATGCAACGGCTATTAC
>CAYMCT010000264.1:0-2258 GCA_964389075.1 uncultured Lachnospiraceae bacterium | reverse complement strand
GACAGTGCAAATCTGAAAAAACAGGCCTTGGCAAGTGCACGACAGGTTGCAGCGGTAAAGAAAATCAAAGCGGCACGGAAGTGGTCAGCACTGCCTGAGGTTTTGCGTGAGATAGGTGAGCTGAGAATGAAATATCCTGATGTAAGCATAGAAGCACTCGGAACGCTCACAAAGCAACATATTGGAAAGTCAGGAGTAAATCACAGACTGAACAGAATAATTGAGTATGCTGAAGGTCTGCCGGATAAAGGAGAGTGACGGGAAATGGCATTTTGTCATCTTCATACACATACGGAATACAGCTTGCTTGACGGAGAAGCATCAATAAAGAAGCTTGTTGCCCGTGTAAAAGAGCTTGGTATGGATTCCTGTGCGATAACAGACCACGGAACAATGTACGGCGTAGTAGATTTTTACAGAGAATGTAAAGCCCAGGGTATAAAACCTGTTATAGGCTGCGAAGTTTACGTTGCACCGGGTTCAAGACTGGATAAGGTATACGGTGTGGATAACAAATATTCACATCTTATTTTGCTGGCAGAAAATGAAACAGGTTATAAAAACCTGATATACCTTGTAAGTATGGGATGCGTAGAGGGTTATTATTTTAAACCGAGAATAGATAAACAGCTGTTAAGGGAACACAGCGAGGGCATTATAGCACTTAGTGCGTGTATTGCAGGTGAGGTACCTCGTCTTATCCTTAACGGAGAATCTGAAAAAGCACGGCTGGCGGCACAGGAGTACCTTGATATTTTCGGAAAGGATAACTATTTCATAGAGCTTCAGGATCACGGTCTTGCTGAACAGAAGCAGGTAATGCCCGAGCTGATGGCAATAGCAAAGGAGCTGGGAATAGGTCTTGTTGCAACGAATGATATTCACTATCTCACCAGAGAAGATGCGTTTTATCAGGATGTACTTATGTGTATTCAGATGGAAAAAACTATTCTTGATGAAGACAGAATGAATTTTGAAACTCAGGAATTCTATATTAAATCAGAGGATGAGATGCGTGAACTCTTTTCGTTTGTGCCTGAGGCGATAGAGAATACTGAAAAAATAGCAGAGAGATGTAATGTTGATTTCGATTTTGAAACCAGACATCTGCCTAAATTTGATGTGCCTGACGGCAAGGACGCATTTTCTTATCTTTGTGAGCTTTGCTACGCCGGTCTTGAAAAGCTGTATGAAAATCCTTCCGGCGAACTGAAGGAAAGGCTTGAATATGAGCTCGGCGTAATAAAGAATATGGGCTTTACCGACTATTTCCTTATAGTTCAGGACTTCATTAATTTCGCAAAAACTAACGGCGTTCCGGTAGGACCGGGCAGAGGTAGTGCAGCAGGAAGTCTTGTTTCGTATACTCTGGGAATAACAAGCATAGACCCGATAAAATACAGCCTTATTTTTGAGCGGTTTCTGAACCCTGAGCGTGTAAGTATGCCGGATATTGATATTGACTTTGCTCCCGAAGAAAGACAGAAGGTAATAGAATACGTTGTTTCAAAATACGGGGCAGATAATGTAGCACAGATAGTTACATTCGGTACAATGAAAGCAAAGCTGGCAATACGTGATGTTGGAAGAGCATTGGCGATGCCTTACGGAGATGTTGACAGGGTCGCAAAGCTTGTGCCGAGAGACCTTAACATAACGATAGAAACTGCACTTGAAACATCGTCCGAGCTGAAGGCTCTTTACGACAGTGATGAAAAGGTGAAACAGCTTATAGACACCTCGAAAGCACTTGAGGGCTTGCCACGTCATGCATCCACTCATGCTGCAGGTGTTGTTATAACGGGTGAACCGATAGTGAGCTATGTGCCGCTTGCTATGAATAAGGATAAATTCATAACAACTCAATTCCCAAAGGATACGGTTGAAAGCTTAGGCTTGCTTAAAATGGACTTTCTCGGCTTGAGAAACCTTACTGTAATTGAAAATGCAATTAATATTATTGAAGATAACAGGGGAATAAAGGTTGACGTTAATAATATAGGCTACAATGAAAAAGAAGTATTTGAACTGATTGCATCAGGTAATACCGACGGTGTGTTCCAGATGGAAAGTGCCGGAATGCAGTCGTTTATGATGGAACTTCGTCCGGATACATTTGAAGATATAATTGCGGGCATTGCATTGTACCGTCCGGGTCCGATGGAACAGATTCCCAATTATATAAGGAACAAGAAAAATCCTGACAACATTTCATATAAGCATCCGAAGCTTGAACCGATACTTAATGTAACATACGG
>CAYMCT010000263.1:0-2265 GCA_964389075.1 uncultured Lachnospiraceae bacterium | reverse complement strand
CCTCGGCGCTGTGCCCATCGCTCAGTACGGTACACCGTCAACAATGGAAATTCCGGAATCACTTGAGCCGTATCTCCAGGATTATGATGCAGTTCTTCTTGCAAATCACGGTGCATTGTCATTCGGTTGCGATTTGAACACAGCATTCTTCAGAATGGAGTCAACAGAGTTCTATGCTAAGCTTTTGATGTATTCAAGATTGCTCGGCGGTGAGCAGGAAATCCCATGCGGCGAGGTTAAGAAGCTTATTGATTTGAGAAAGCAGTTCGGCGTACCGGGTAAGCACCCAATGGAGAAGCTTTGTCCGGGATGTTACGAGGATGATACTTGCTCAATGTCACCGACAGAAGCTAACGAAAAGTACGGTGTTGAATCAAGTGCTGCATATCACGGCTTCCAGCCGCTTCCGTCACAGGTTTGCTCTACATCAAACGGCAAGGTAAGTGAAAAGGATCTTGAAAAGATAGTAGCTGAGGTCACAAAGAGAGTTCTCGAAAAATTATAATAAAAACAGAGTAAAGGAGCGGTGCCTGAATGATGACCATTGACGATATGTTATCGCAGGTTGCGAAGAATACGGGTGTTGCTCAGAAAAGTACTTCCGATGCGGTGGAGAACCCGAAAACGCAGAAGTTTATACATATAAAAGCTGACACTGATATAAAAACGGTTTCTACACTTAATCTTTTGCTTGCAAAAGAAATTGCACATTGCATAGAGTGCGGCGCACAAAAGCTTGGTGTGTCTGTGGTCATTGCAATAGTAAACAGCGGCGGCAGACTTGTATTGCTTGAGGCTATGGATGATTCGTTCATCGCAAGCATACAGGCGGCACAGGATAAAGCGTATACAGCCGCAGCTTTGAAGATGCCGACCGATGTCGCTTTAAAAGAAGCACGAGGCGGTTCCTTGGACGGGCTTACTAACGGAAATGGAATTTTGCTTCTTGGCGGAGGCTATCCAATAGAAATAAACGGCACTATGGCAGGAGCTATAGGAGTATCGGGCGGAACAAAGGAGCAGGATATGCTTCTTGCAAAAATGGGAATAGAGTACTTTTCAAAAAGAATAAAGCAGTAAAGGGGGCAGCGACGTGATAGATGAACAGAAGGTAAGCCGCATAGTTAAAGATGTACTTTCATCAATGGATATTTCGGCTGTAGGCAAGCCGGCACGCCATCAGCTTGGTGTGTTTGACAAGATGGAAGATGCTTTAGCTGCTGTTAATAAGGCTTACACTCAATTCAGAAAATATAATAAGGCACAGCGTGAGAGCATCATAAGTGAGATAAGAAAGCTTACTCATGCTGAGGCTGAAATAATGGCAAAGCTTGCTGTTGAAGATACAAAAATGGGTAACGTTTATCACAAGATATTAAAGCATCATCTTGTAGCCGATAAGACTCTCGGTACTGAGGATCTTGATACAAGAGCGATGTCAGGTGATGGCGGTCTTACTCTTGTAGAGATGGCACCGTATGGAATCATCGGTGCAATCACACCATCAACCAACCCGAGCTGTACAGTAATCTGTAACAGTATATGTATGCTCGCAGGCGGTAATGCGGTTGTATTCAACCCTCATCCGCACGCAAAGAGAATTTCAGCATATGCGGTTGATTTGATAAACCGTGCGGTACTCGCCGCAGGCGGTCCGGAAAACATTGTAGTTACAGTAGCAAACCCGACAATGGAAACATCAAATATGATGGTAAACCATCCATCGGTTAAGATGCTTGTAGCAACAGGCGGACCGGGCGTTGTAAGAATGCTTCTTTCATCAGGAAAGAAAGCGATCGGTGCAGGTGCAGGTAATCCACCGGTAATCGTTGATGAAACAGCTGACGTAAAGAAAGCAGCAAAGGATATCATCGACGGTTGTACATTTGACAATAACCTTCCGTGTATTGCGGAAAAAGAAGTGTTTGCTATCAGCTCAATCGCTGACGAGCTTATACACTATATGCAACAGAACGGTGCTTATCTGTTGAGCGAATCGCAGATTAAGCAGCTTGAAGACGTAGTCCTTGTATGGGCAGAGAATAAGAAGGGCGAGAAAAAGCGTGTAATCAACAAGGATTGGGTTGGCAGAGATGCAAAGAAAATTCTTGCACAGATCGGCGTGAAGGCATCAGATGATATAAGATGTATCATCTGTGAAACAGAGTTCTCGCAGGCATTTGTTCAGACAGAGCTTATGATGCCGATTCTCCCGATTGTTCGAGTGAACACATTTGACGAGGCAGTAGAAATGGCTGTTAAGGC
>CAYMCT010000262.1:0-2295 GCA_964389075.1 uncultured Lachnospiraceae bacterium | reverse complement strand
TTTTTAAAATTACTATTGTAAGTTATGAAAAAAAGTGGTATAATAGTTATATCTATATTCCGAAAATAACAGGAGAATGATTATGGAAGAAACTCTGATTGAAAAATATATAAACGAAAACGGTGAATTTATAGCTATTCCCGTAGGAACAAGTATGTACCCTATGCTCAGGAACCGCCGTGACAGTGTATATCTGATAAAATACAACGGTGAGGGACTGAAAAAATTCGACCTGCCCGTTTATAAGCGTGCAAACGGTTCTCAGGTAATGCACCGCTGTCTTGGTAAGGATGAAAACGGGTATATAATGTGCGGTGATAATCAGTGGGTGCTTGAATACGGTGTACAGGAGCATCAGATAATTGCCGTTGCAAAGGGTTTTTACCGTGACGAGAAGTATATCCCGAACGAAAATCGTTTATACCGTGCCTATTACAGACTCTGGAGTAAAAGTCTGTTTGTAAGAAAATGTATTCTGAGGGTTATACATAAATTTAATCCACGTCATAAAATAATGGAAGACTATAAAAATATATAACAGAAAGGATTTCAGTATATGAAGAAGAAAACCATAGCAGGACTTGCTGCACTTGGCGCAGTTTTAGGTATTGCCGCCGTTGCCGGAATTGTTACAGCAGGCAAAAAGAAGCAGCTGCGTATACAGTCTGACAAAAAGAAAGAGCTGATGCCGAAGCAAAACATCTATTTTGCCGGCGGCGGACTTGCTGCTCTTGCAGGTGCTTATTATCTTATTAACGACTGCAATGTACC
The DNA here is from genome assembly GCA_964389075.1 of uncultured Lachnospiraceae bacterium. Classification (GTDB taxonomy): domain Bacteria; phylum Bacillota; class Clostridia; order UBA1381; family UBA1381; genus Ornithomonoglobus. The sequence goes on along the minus strand of CAYMCT010000262.1, from coordinate 1,524 downwards.
TGCCGATTCTATTCATATATTTGAGGAATCAGGAAATGCCGGCGGCTTTCCTCACGAGGGCGATGCAAAAAGCGGATACTCATATACCGCAAGCAGACTGTTATCACTGCGTGATTGTTCCGCTCTTATGGATATACTGAAAAATATTCCGTCCGAAAATATTGCGAATATGAGTGTGAAGGACGAGATTATACTGTATATGAACACTCACCCCAAAGCCGAAAATGCAAGAATTATTACGCTTGACGGTACTGTATTAAACAAAACCTTTAGTCTTAACAAGGAATCGGTAAGACTGCTCAAAACCCTGATTGCCGAAAAGGATTATAACATCTACAAGGTTTCTGTTGAGGACTATTTTGCATCGGTGCCTGAATTTTTCAGCTCAAATTTCTGGACGGTTGTTTCTGCATCGTATCTGATTCCACGTACTGCGTCTGCTGCTGAGCTTAAAAATGTTCTTGGCTGCTTTTCATACAGAGCTGAAGAGCTGTTCACGCTTACAAATACCGTACAGTCTGAGGACGGCTTCGAGAAAACGGTTATAGCTGCACTTGAAAGGTACCTTACCTCACTCGGCACTGAAATTGTTACCGATTGTTATGTTAAGGATGTTGATTTTCACGACGGAACCAACAAGCTTTCTGCTATACATCTTGTTGACAGAGGAACCTCAAAAACATTCTATCTTAACACGAACGACTTATGCTTTATTACTAACGGCTCTCTTTACGAATGTGTAAGCACCGGCAACTATAACGAGCCGGCACCGGCATATGACACACTCACTCCGTCAGCTATGCTTTGGCATAATATAGCTAAAAAGCGTGCCGGATTCGGTACTCCTGATGTATTCCATTCATCAGACAGCGGTGCTGTTGTTTCGTTTGCAATTACGTCAAAATCACAAAAGCTCGGTGATTATATCAGAGAGCTGACCGGCAACGCGGACAATGACGGGGTTCTTACCACGTTTAAGGAATCGCCGTGGGGGCTTACTCTTGCCGGTATCTCACAGACCGATGACGGCTCTTATGTTGTTTGCGGTTACGGCGTTGAGGTTAATGCAGAGGGTAAGTTCATCGACAGAAAGCTCAAAGAGGCAAGCGGTGCTGAAATCCTGTTTGAGCTTGTGAAGTTTCTGAAGCTTGAATATAACTGGGAAGAAATTATCGACGATATAATTGATGTTGTGCCGTGCCTTATGCCGTTTGCGGCATCACCGGCTCTTCCGCACAGCGAGGGCGATAAACCCGGTACGGTCAAGGACAGAACCGTTAACTTCGCATTTATAGGTCAGTACACAAAGCTTGGCGGTATACCGGCAGGCAACGAATATGCGGTAAGAACCGCACGTGAGGCTGTGTATAAGCTGACCGGAGCAGGCAAGCGTCCGGTTGCCCGTGTAAAAAAAGGCGCATTGGCATATAAAAAGCTTTTCGGAGCACTTAGAAAGTAAAAACAAATAAGAGTGTTGGGATTATCCAACACTCTTATTTGTTATCTTGCATTATAGGAAATTGC
>CAYMCT010000261.1:0-2308 GCA_964389075.1 uncultured Lachnospiraceae bacterium | reverse complement strand
ATTATTATTGGAAATAAGTGCAGTTGATTTGGGACTGCGGTAAATAACATAGGAGGTGCAATATTATGAAAATGACATTTCAGCCGAAAAAGCGTCAGAGAGTAAAGGTTCACGGCTTCAGAGCAAGAATGGCTACAAAGTCAGGTAGAAAGGTTCTTGCTGCAAGAAGAGCAAAGGGCAGAAAGATTCTTACAACTTCAGAGAAATAATTTAAGAGTCTCAGATGATTAAGAATTGTCTCAAAGTGTGAGGCACGGTAATGCCTTAGGCGGGACAATTCTTTTTTGTTTTAGCCTGGGAATAATTACTTAATTCGGTAAAAGGAGAGTGTTTTGATTTGAAGAATACTCAACCGATAAAACTAAACAAGGATTTCAGGCGACTGTATTCAAGGGGCAAGTCGGAGGCCGGCGGGTTTGTAGCGGTGTATTATCAGCCCAACAAGCTCGGCGTAAACCGTGTAGGCTTTGCTGTCGGTAAATCGGCAGGCAAGGCGGTAGTGCGAAACCGCATAAAACGTCTTATGCGTGAAAGCTACAGATTGATTGAGGACAAGCTCTGTACAAGCTCAGATATGATTATTGTCGCACGGAATCGGGCTGCGGGTAAGAGCTATGAACAAATCTCCCGTGACCTGAAATATGTTCTGCATACGCTCGGATTATTGGGCGGCAGATAATTGATTTATTATGAAAAAAATTTTAATTTGGTTAATTAAGTTTTACAGACACCACATTTCACCGTTAAAAACTCCGTGCTGTAGATTTACACCCACGTGTTCTGCGTATGCACTGGAGGCGGTAGAAAAATATGGTGCGTTAAAGGGTGGCTATCTTGCCTTGAAGCGTGTTCTGCGCTGCAGACCGTTTGGCGGCTTCGGCTATGACCCTGTCCCGTAAGGACAAGCACCGGAAAGGACACTTTATGTGGCATTATATCGTTTTGGCGATGGGCTGGATCATAAGCACTATTTATGATTTTGTCCAGAATTACGGTTTTGCGATTATTTTGTTTACTATCGTTATAAAGCTGTTGTTGTTGCCGCTGAATATCAAGTCGCAGAAAGCGATGAAGAAACAGCAGATGATACAGCCTATAATAGCAGAACTGCAGAAGAAATACGCAAATGACCAAACAAAGCTCCAGCAGGAGATGATGAAGGTCTATAAGGAAAACAATGTAAGTATGATGGGCGGATGTCTTCCGATGCTTATCCAGATGCCGATTCTTATCGCATTGTATCAGGCAATCAGCAGACCGCTTACTTATATGTTCAATGTTCCTTACAAGAAAATACCTGAAGATATAGTAAACCGTATATCAGACCTGAGAGATGCAGCAGCAGAGGCAGGTGTTACGCTTGGCAATCTTGCAGATTTAAGTGTTGAGCAGCTTATGAACCAGGCACAGATTCAGATTTCGAACTGGGCAACTCAGGTGGGTGGTGCGTTTGAGGACTGGGCTATCAACTTCAACTTCTTCGGACTTGACTTGTCGGAGAACCCGTCAATCGCACTCAATTACTTATCAAACCCAATGGAGAACCTCAGCTATGTATTGCTCTTGATAATTCCGGTTCTGGCAGTTCTTTCATCAATTGCGCAGTCAAAGCTTTCGATGCATCTGAGCGGTCAGGATAAGAACAAGCCGGTAAACGAGCAGGCTCAGGCAACAAACAATATGATGATGTGGATGATGCCGATAATGACAGGCTTTTTCACATTCACATTACCTGCAGGTATGGGTCTTTATTGGATAATAAGCGGAATTACTCAGCTTATTCAGCAGGTTGTGTTAAATATCTATTTTGAAAAGAAAGGCAAGGACTTTGAAATAAAAGTTCCTGAGAAAAAACAGTATCATGGAAAAAAGAGCAAAAAGCGTTGAAGAAGCTGTAGCTGAAGCTCTTAGAGAGCTTGGTATCAGTGAAGAAGACGCTGTAATTGAAATAGTACAGGAGCCGTCAAAAGGCTTTCTCGGTCTCGGCTCAAAGGAAGCAGTTGTAAATGTAACTGCAAAGACAGAAAAGGCGGCAAAGCCGGCTAAGTCTGATGCGGTAAAGGCTGAAGAACCAAAGCCGGTTGCAGAAAAAAAGCTTAATATTTCTGCAACAGCAGCAGAGGATGCAAAGAAGTTCATAACAGACATACTCACAGCTATGGGTATTGACGTTACTGTAACAGCAGAGCTTAACGGCGATGTGTTAAATATCGAGCTTGAGGGCGACAGTATGGGTATCGTTATCGGTAAGCGTGGCGATACACTTGACAGTCTCCAGTATCTCACATCACTCGTTGTTAATCAGAAG
>CAYMCT010000260.1:0-2312 GCA_964389075.1 uncultured Lachnospiraceae bacterium | reverse complement strand
GTAATGCCCTCATTGTATTCTGAAAGCTCAAACATAAACCCACCGATACTTATACTCTTGTCAAGCCGTGCCTGCTTTAGCTTTTCAAGTTCTTCTGCCTGTGCTTTCTGCCTTTCGTATCTTTCAACATACCCGTTATAATTCTTCAAATACTCTTGTTGGTTCATAACTTTTTGCGAATTTTCTGTGATGCACTTTCGTGTGAGCTCTGCTGTAATCTCAAGCTCACGGTACACTTCTGCAAGCTTCTCATCAATCTCTGTGCTGTCCGTCAGGGCTTGCTGCATTAGTCTACAATCATCCAATACCCTATCACAATCAAATACGAGCTGGTTATAAGCTCTTAAGAACCTTGCTTTTATCTCATCTTCCGTAAGATGAGGTGTGGTACAAATATTATCACCTTTAAATTTGTTATTGCACTGCCATATTGTTTTCCGGTATTTCGTATTGCTCTTCCATACCTTTGAACCGAAATACTCGCCACAGTCACCGCACACAAGTTTTGTGGAAAGTACACTTTTTCCACTGTATCCACTTCCTATCGCTTTTCGTCTTGCTATTTCGTTCTGTACAAAATCAAACTCCAACGGCGGTATTATTGCTTCGTGACTGTTTTCAACATAGTACTGCGGAACTTCACCCTCATTTAGTTTCTTTTTCTTGGTCAGAAAATCTACCGTGAACGATTTCTGCAGAAGTGCTGCTCCTTTGTACTTTTCATTGGTCAGAATACTAAGCACCGTGCTCGATTGCCACTTTTTCTTACCTGCCGGAGTAGGTACCCCTTCTTCAGTCAAAATTTTTGCAATCATACACGGTGCTTTTCCTTTAAGAAACATACGATATATTCTTCGTACAAGCTCTGCTTCACTTTCAATAATCTTAGGAAATCCGTCCTCACCTTTTTCAAAACCAAGGAATCGTTTATACGGCAAGCTCACCTTACCGTCTGCAAAGCATTTTCTTTGTCCCCACGTTACGTTTTCAGAAATGCTGCGACTTTCTTCCTGTGCAAGTGAACTCATAATTGTTATAAACAACTCTCCTTTGCTGTCTAGGGTATAAATATTTTCTTTCTCGAAATATATCTCAACGCCGGCTTCTTTAAGCTTCCTGACCGTAACAAGGCTGTCTACTGTATTTCTCGCAAATCTGCTGACAGACTTTGTTACTATCAAATCTATTTTTCCATTCAACGCATCCTCGACCATTTTCTTGAACCCATCACGATGTTTTGTATTTACTGCCGTGATACCCTCATCCGTATACACCTTTACAAAATCCCATTCGGGCTTTGAATTTATATATCGTGTATAATAATCAACCTGAGCTTCATAACTTGTAAGCTGTTCTTCGCTGTCTGTTGAAACTCGTGCATATGCTGCTACCTTACGCTTTGTTGCGGAGTTGATACAATAGCTCCCTCAAAGCCGGCAAAAGTTGAAAAAATGGACTTTGCTATTTACAAGGAACTTTCCGAAAAAATCAGAGATAATATTGCTTCTTGCGATGTGTTGGATTGGTTATGTTCCAAAGGCATTGCTATTGTCGACGACGCAGATGACAATAAATCTCTTGAAAAAACTTTATTCAATATGATATTGGGCGACTCGTTCTACTACGAATTCAGAGCGTTGATGCTCAATCAAACAAAGCCCTTAAACCGAATTGCAAGCGAACTCTATATGGATATTAACGATCTTACGGATTTTATTGCCGTAGCATCTAACGCACAGGTGTCCGGGGATAAACTGTTTGAAGCAAGATATCATATGTTTTTGAGAGGAATTGAGGGCGTTTATGTAACTCTCAATCCCGATAGGCATCTGTTTGTTAGAAAAATGGAAACCTACAAGGAAGATCCATTCTCTGATGATTGCGGTTATAAGGTTTTTGCTATATCTTTCTGCCATAATTGCAATGCTACATTTATTGTTGGTCAAACTGAAGAAGGATATTTGGTTCAAAAATCAAAATTCAACGACGATTATGAACCAGAGGTTTATCTTTTGGAGGGCGATTATGATGAGTCAGAGATAGATGATGCTGAAGCTGATAATAAGTATGTGGTTTGTGCAAAGTGCGGAGCCATTACGCACGCTACTTCCTTCGATGGATTGTCATGCGGACACGATAAGCAGTACCACAACTTATTGCGAAAGGTCAAAGAAAAAGGTGATGCTCTGCATAGCTGTCCTTGTTGTCATATTATCAACACTCAACGCAGCATAGTTAGACCATATTTTCTTGGTAATGAAGCGGCTACTGCGGTTATTGCTACAGGTCTTTATAATGTATTGCCCGATTCT
>CAYMCT010000259.1:0-2331 GCA_964389075.1 uncultured Lachnospiraceae bacterium | reverse complement strand
TTGTTACATGACCTTTCTTCATTGTAAATGAATCATATCTGCCATTAAAATTGAAATCGTCTTCATATGTTCCGACAAAACCGTATCCTGTTTCCTCTCCGGTTACGAGATCGCCCATTACAGGATGAGCAGTTTTCGAAACCTGAGTATATCCTGATTCGGTTGCATCAGAGCCGAAATCAAACTTCCATTCCTCGATTACTGTATCACCATCTATTAATGGAACAATTTCAGCCGCACTTACACTTACAGGAACCGTCAGCATTGATGCTGCGATTGCTGCCATTGACAAAAGTGCAAGCAATTTCTTAAACTTTTTATTCATTATACTACCTCCTTAAATAGTGTAGACAAATCTCTCATGATATCAGTATATCATAATCGAAAACAAATGAAAAGTCTTTTACTTTTAATTTCACTGATTTTTCTATCAATTAATCTATTTTTTGTACATATAAAAACGGAGCTGAACCCTCAGCTCCGTTTGTGCTATTAAATTGCAAATTCCACTGCCCAATCAAACTCATCTTCAAGTCTTTCTTTTAACGGCAGTTCAGGACCGCAGCTGTTTGAACCGATTCCTGCCTGACGATAGTCAACACAAAGAACCGTCATACCACTCTTTTCAAGCTCGAAGTTATGAGCCTTGCTCATAAGCTCCTCTTGTGTATACTCCGATGCACCGAACATAAATCCGTTACCGTATACAGATATTTCACTGCTACCGTTTGTAATACTCATATATTTACAGCCGTAATGACTTCCGTTTTCCTGAGGCTTTATATAATCCTCATGCATATCGGCAACAGTTGTATCAAACAAGCCTACATACGATGCAAGGTGCTTATCAGAATAACTTTCATACGGTCCGTAACCGTAATATTCCACCTGATTATATGAGCTGCTCAAGAATGCACGTACACCAAATCTCGGTAAGAACGGAAGCTCTTTTTCAAATGGTTTGTTGTCATTAAACTTAGCTCTTACATTCAGCTTTATTGTACCGTCGTTTCTTACGCTCCATTCAGCATTCAACCTCAGAATTGAACGCATCTGAACAGCAGTTATGTTAATATCGGTCACAAGCGTAATCTCGTTATCACTGCTCTTGATTTCGGTTTCGTATGCACGTGAGATTGTTCTGTCATAGCCTGCATTTATCCATGAACGTTTTACGTTTCTGTCATTATCGGTAGGAGCACGCATTATGTTCCATTCCATTGGACGTACGGTTATTTCTTTGCCGTCTTTTTTGAGTGCTTTCCATATTCCTGTAAGCTTGTTATATGTGTATTCAAAACCGTCACCGCAGATTACGGCTTCTGTTTCTGTTTCCTTTACTGCAACAGCAGATGCATCAGCATTGCGTTCAATATTAAATGCGTTATATTCCTTTAATAACATCTGATCGTGACCAACAACAAATCCACGCTTCACAAGCGGCATATCTGTTTTTGTGATATATCTCACAAGAAGATAATATTCCGCATCATCAAGCTCCGCCAACGGCATATCGACTGTTACGGAGTTATGCGGTAATACAGAATCAAGCTTTATTTCGCCCTTTTCGATTGTGATACCGTTTTTCTGTATTTCGTATTCTATATTATATAATTCCGATATGTCCGAAAAATCAAGTCTGTTTTCAATTACAAGTTTTCCGTCCTCAAGCTTTGTACGTATCGGGCGGTTTGCAAGCTTATACTCAAAATATCCTGTGTGCGGTGTTCTGTCAGGATATACAACTCCGTCCATACAGAAGTTTTCGTCATGCACTACCTCATTAAAATCGCCGCCGTAGAAATATTTTGCCTTGCCGTTTTCTTCGCCCATATAAATTGCGTGGTCGCACCATTCCCAAATAAATCCGCCTACAAAGCCGTCATATTTATCTATTAAATCCAGATAATCGTATATTGAACCGGGGCCGTTGCCCATTGCGTGCAAAAATTCGCACATAATATATGGCTTGTTATTTTCCGAATTTGCAAAATATTCTACTATGCTCTCAGGTGATGCGTACATCGTACTGTACAAATCGAGCATACTTGTATCGTTTTTGTGTCCGAGATTTTCATGTATGCTACTCTCATAATGGGTAAGGCGTGATGAGTCAAATTCCTTTACCCATTGACCTGCCTTTTCAAAGTTCGGACCGTATCCACCCTCGTTTCCGAGTGACCAAATAATAACCGATGTACGGTTCTTGTCACGCTGTACGTTTCTCTGAACTCTGTCAAGAATTGCTTTTTCAAATCTTTCGTCCTGCGCCAAAAGTCCAAACGATTCGACCTGTGAGCCGCCATAGAATGAGCATACGCCGTGAATTTC
>CAYMCT010000258.1:0-2332 GCA_964389075.1 uncultured Lachnospiraceae bacterium | reverse complement strand
AAGAAGAAATTGCAAAAGCAGAGGAAATGGGAGTGGACCCGTACTATATAATGGACAAGGAAGCGGAACAATCACCGATAGGCTGTAATAAGCTTTTATATCTTCCATACCTTATGGCGGAACGAACACCTCATCTTGATCCTGATTGCAGAGGTGTGTTTTACGGTTTGAGTGCGATGCACGAAAAGCGAGATATGATACGTGCTGTTATGGAGGGTGTTGTATACAGCCTGCGTGACTGTACAGAAGTATTAAAGGAAATGAACGTAACAACGGAGGATATGGCGGCTTGTGGCGGTGGAGGTTCATCACCGTTATGGCGTAGTATGCTTGCGGATGTATTCAATACACCGGTTAAGACAGTAACATCAAAAGAAGGCCCTGCGTTGGGTGTGGCAATTCTTGCGGGCGTCGGTGCCGGTATATATCCGAGTGTTCAGGAGGCGTGCAAGCGAGTTGTAAAAACTAAAACTGAGCAGAAACCGGATTTTGATAGCAATGCCGAGTATGAGAAATATTATAGCGTGTACCGTTCACTGTATCCTGCACTGAAAGACACCTACAAGAAATTGGCTGAAGCTTAAATCAAAGAGGAAAATTTTATGAAGAATATAATTACAGGTGCAAACCCATATTTACCGTTATGGGAACATATTCCGGACGGTGAACCTAAGGTGTTTACATACAACGGCGAAAAACGTGTCTATGTTTATGGTTCACATGATACTCTGAAAACAGAATATTGCGGCACGGATTATGTGGTATGGTCAGCGCCGATAAATGATTTGACAGATTGGCGATGTGAAGGCGTTTGTTATAAATCCTCTAACGGTGAACCGCTATATGCCCCCGATGTTGTTGAGCGAAACGGCGTATATTATATGTATGCTGCTGAAGACAGAGGAAGTAAAGTATACGTTGCATCATCGAAAAATCCGGCAGGTCCGTTTACAAATCCTGTTTTAACAGAGCTTGGATTTGACCCCGGTATATTGGTTGATGATGACGGCAAAGTTTATGCATATTGGGGCTTTTGTAAGATGTGTGCCGCAGAGCTTAATGATGATATGGCAACAATAAAAAAAGAAACATTTGTTGAGAACATGATTCCTCATGCGAAGCCGCTTGATTTTGTGGCAGACCCTGATTTTGACCATATAGACACAGAGTTCGGCTTTTTTGAAGCTTCATCTATTCGTAAGATAGGAAGTAAATATGTTTATATTTATAGCCGGAGATTAGATGAGCCTGATTTGGAATTAGGGTTCCCCAAAGATACAAATGGATATCTTGACTATGCATATAGCGACAAACCTCTTGGAGAATTTATTCACGGAGGGATGATAAGTTATAATTGTGGTGATATTTATACCAAACCGGACGGCACAAAAGCGAGAGCATATACAAATGGTAACAATCATGGCAGTATCGTAAATGCAGACGGACAGTGGTATGTTTTCTATCATCGTCAGACAGGCACAGATGAATTTTCACGACAAGGTATGCTTGAACCTATAGATGTTGCAGTTGATAAGGACGGCAAAGTGTATATCGGCAAAGTTACATTTGACGGAGATGGAGAGCCTGTATTATGCGAGGCTGCTGAGATGACCTCACAGGGTGCATATAAAGACGGTATTGATGCATACAGTATTTTATCAGCGGGTTATGCCTGTTGGCTTACTCCTGCGGATAACGGTGAGCAGGCATATATTAAACCGATTTATGAGGGGTGTAGCGCTCCTGTTGTAAACATAAAGAGTGGTACGATAGTTGGTTTTAAATATATGCAGTTTGGCGAAAAGTCTCCGCAATCAATAACGATAAATGTGAATGATATGCTTCCGGATGGAAAAATATCAGTAGTAATAGATAGTCCGGAGGGTACAGAGATAGCAGAGCTTGTGTCAGGTGAAGATACTGCAGAGATAACAGAATTAATATCAGGAAAGCATGCGATATATTTTATTTTTAAAGCAGAAAACAAAAACGCTGATATTTGCATTTTTGATAGTTTCACATTTAATAAATAAAAAGTACAGGATATTAAGATTAAATTTATCCATAGAAACACATTAACTTAATAATTTACTTATGCTTTAACCAATACTATACTGTATATAAGCTAAGAGATAATGTTTTATATATTCTTTCTTATGATATTCTCTCCCCATACAGAAAAAATGAACTCTAATGTTATAAGAAAGTTAGAGTTCATTTTCTTTTTTTAAGTAAATAGTCAAGATATTTATGAACTCAAAAGGTGCTTAGTGTGTACAATCTGAATATCATAAGGTATATATAATAAATGGAGGTAATGAAATGAAAGAGT
>CAYMCT010000257.1:0-2359 GCA_964389075.1 uncultured Lachnospiraceae bacterium | reverse complement strand
AGATGCAGGAGGAAATGGAGCGTGTTCAGGCTGAAACTGAAAACGAAGAAGTAGAAGCTACAGCAGGCGGCGGTGCTGTTAAGGTTGTGGTGAACGGTAGAAAGGAGCTTGTATCAATAAAGATTGATCCTGATGCAGTTGATCCTGATGATGTGGAAACTCTTGAGGATATGATTGTAGCTGCTGTAAATGAGGGTGTAAAAAAGGCAGACGAGCTTATGGCAGAGCGTATGGGTGCAATCACAGGCGGAATCAATATTCCGGGGTTATTCTGATGTATTCAGCGGTAATTGACGAGCTTATTGAGAAGTTCGAGCGACTGCCGGGTATAGGTCATAAGAGCGCAGAGCGAATTGCGTTTTATATTCTTGAGAATATGAGTACGGAAGATGCAGAGCATATGGCAAGCTCTATAGTCAATGCGAAAAGAAATGTTGTTCTTTGCGAGTGTTGTCAGAACCTTACGGATACGAGCCCGTGTTCAATGTGTTCGTCATCAAAGCGTGATAAGAAAACTATATGCGTAGTGGAAGGTCCTGAAGATGTTTCAGCAATCGAAAGTACGCACGAGTACAGCGGTCTTTATCACGTTCTTCACGGTGCGTTATCGCCTATGGACGGAATAGGTCCTGACGATATAAAGATAAATGAGCTGTTGCTCCGTCTTACTGATACGGAGGTGGAGGAGGTAATCCTTGCAACCAATCCGACTGTGAACGGAACGGCAACAGCTGTATATATTTCAAAGCTTTTAGCTCCGTTTGATGTGAAGGTAACACGTATTGCTCACGGAATCCCTATAGGCTCGGATATTGAATATGCAGACAAAATAACAATCATAAAGGCTATGGAAAGCCGGCGTGAAATGTAAAAGAGCTTTTGAGAGGCGGAAAAATCTGCCTCTTTTTTCGTAGCTGCGCTTTCTTGACAACTAACGTGAAGTATGCTATATTTATAGAAAATCAGAAAGGTAAACAGGAGGCAGAGTTTATGTCGGAACGATTTGTCAGAACCGAAGCTGTTGTAGGCAGTGATGGAATGGATAAACTGAAAAACGCACACGTAGCAGTATTCGGAGTGGGCGGTGTAGGAGGATATGTTGTTGAAGCGTTAGTAAGAAGCGGCGTTGGGAATATAGACATATTTGATAAGGATACAGTAAGTGAATCAAATATAAACAGACAGATAATCGCAACTACCGAAACTATTGGAAAGCCTAAGGTTGAGGTTATGAAAGAGCGTGCATTGTCGATAAATCCGGATGTGGTTATAAACGCATACGAATGCTTCTATTTGCCTGAAAATGCCGATGATTATGATTTTAGCAAATACACATATATTGTTGATGCGGTGGATACCGTTACAGCAAAAATTGAGATTATAATGCGTGCAAAAGCTGCAGGTGTGCCGGTAATAAGCTCGATGGGTGCCGGTAATAAGCTTGATGCGTGGCGATTTGAGGTGGAGGATATTTATAAGACTACAGTTTGTCCGCTTGCACGTACAATGCGGCGTGAGCTGAAAAAACGCGGTGTGGACAAACTGAAGGTTGTATATTCAAAGGAAATCCCTGTTTCGTCAGATATAGAGGACGAGGAAGGGATACGTCGCAGTGTGCCGGGCAGTGTTGCGTTTGTGCCGTCGGTTGCAGGTCTTATTGCGGCAGGCGAAGTGGTAAAGGATATATGCGGAATTACCGGCAAAATCGGCTAATAACCGCCAAAATACTTGACAAAACTGCAAAAGATATGATATACTGTTTGTATGTATAGGAGAGGAGATAGATATTTATGAAAAAGAAAATAGTATCTGTTTTTCTTGCGGCAGCTACAATGGCTATGTCTGTTCCGTGTGTAAATGCTGCTAACGAGAACTGGCGTGATCCGTTTGTAACACGGCTTATGAAAACTATATCTCAGGATCCAACGTATACTGATGTTGTGCTTACAGACCTTGACAGAAACGGTATACCTGAGGCTTTTGTAATAAAAAAGGGTACATTCGGCGGAATCGGTGCAGGCTTTACAATGACCAATAATGTGATTACCGATATAAAGGTGCCGTCAAATATTATCGGAGAATGTCTTGAGGATATAGATGTATATGTAAAGAACGATACATATATATTTGTCGGACAGGAGGTTCCCCGTTACGGTTCGCATATTGCGTATTACAAGCTTGTGTTTGACGGAACTGCTCTTTCGGCTGTGAGAATTAACAAGGCAGACGTAAGCCCGTATGCAAATATTACATATGTGGATAAATATAGTAAAAACTTGCTCGAAAACGGCTATCCTAACCGTGCGAAGATAATTGATTTTATTTCTACGTCAATTGTTCTGGTCAAAATATTAGGCAT
>CAYMCT010000256.1:0-2393 GCA_964389075.1 uncultured Lachnospiraceae bacterium | reverse complement strand
TCGGAAACGCACATGGGCGTGACCAAAGCGTTATCCTCCTATGCCCGCCGTAGGCGCTTTGTTCAGAGAGTAACTAACTGCACGGAAAAAAGTGTGAGGTGAAAAAACAGATGGAAGAAAAAAAAGATATGTTGGGAATCAGTGAATTCCAGACATATTTATTTAATTCCGGAGATAACTTCAAGGCCTATGAATTTCTGGGGTGTCATAAAACAGAAAAAGGATGGAGATTTGCCGTCTGGGCGCCGAATGCAAAAGCCGTAAAAGTGGCTTGTGCATCGAATGACTGGACGGGTAACGGAAAAGAGCTTGAAGGTTTCGGAAATACGGGTGTCTGGATTGGTGCTTTTAATGATATGAATCAAGGAGATTTATATAAATATGCAATTACTGCACCTGATGATACTGTGTATCTGCGTTCGGATCCGTACGCAATACGCTGTGAGGTTCGGCCGGGAACGGCATCGGTAGTATATGCCTGCGATAAGTTTAAATGGACTGATAAGACATGGATAAGCAAACGTGCAAAGCGGGACAATATTCATACTCCGATGAATATATATGAATGTCACGCAGGCTCATGGAAAATACATAACGACGGTACTTTCTATAATTATGAAGAGCTTGCAGAGGAGCTTATACCGTACCTTGTTGAAATGGGATATACACATATTGAGTTTATGCCGCTTACGGAGTTCCCGTTTGACGGCTCATGGGGGTATCAGGTAACCGGATACTTTGCCGCAACATCACGTTACGGTACACCGGAACAGCTCAAAAAGCTTATAAACGAGTGTCATAAGGCAGGAATTTCGGTTATTATGGACTGGGTTCCGGCACACTTCCCGCGTGACGGTCACGGACTCAGAATGTTCGACGGCACACCGTGCTACGAGTATGCTGACTGGCGTGAGGGTGAGCATAAAGACTGGGGAACAATGGTATTTGACTTTGCAAAGGGCGAGGTTATCTCGTTTCTTACATCATCGGCTTATTACTGGGCTGAGGAATATCATATTGACGGACTCCGTGTTGATGCGGTTTCGTCTATGCTTTACCGTGACTATTCAAGAAACGACGGTGAATGGGTAGCAAACAAATATGGCGGAAACGGAAACCTTGAGGCTGTAGATTTGCTGAGAAAAGTAAATAGAATAATGGGTACTGAGAAGCCCGGTTTTCTGATGATAGCAGAGGAATCCACTGCATGGCCTCTGGTAACTGCACCTGCTGAAAATGACGGTCTTGGCTTCAATTTCAAATGGAATATGGGCTGGATGAACGATACTCTGAGATATGTTTCAATGGATTCGTATTTCAGAAAAGACAATCATTCACTTCTGACGTTTCTTATGATGTATGCATATTCTGAGAATTTTATTCTCCCACTGTCGCATGATGAGGTTGTACATGGTAAGAAGTCGCTAATAGATAAAATGTTCGGCAACTATGAGGAGAAGTTTGCGGCATATAAGACATTCCTGACTTATTATATGACGATGCCGGGCAAGAAGCTTATGTTTATGGGCGGAGAAATCGGTCAGTTCCTTGAATGGAGATTTGACGATCAGCTTGAATGGAATGTGCTTGATATTGATTCTCATAAAAAGCTTCACGAATATGTAAAGCTCCTTAATCATATGTATATTGAAAATAAGGCATTATGGGAGCTTGAACAAAGTTGGGACGGCTTCAAGTGGATAAACGAAGCTGACAACGAGAATTCGGTTGTATCCTATCTCAGAATGGACAAGCAGGAAGATGATTTAATGGTTGTTGCAGCGAACTTTACTCCGTGCGACAGACCTATATATAAGCTTGGTGTTCCGCACCAGGGAGATTATGAAGTGATTTTACATTCAAATTCGACTGAGTTCGGCGGAACAAGACGTATTAATAAAATGGTATACCATGCACAGAAAGAGCCGTACAGCGATATGGATTACACATTAAACGTACCGATAGACGGCAACAGTGCAATGATATTAAAAAGAAAAATTATAAATAAAAATAGGAGATGATCATATTATGGTATCAAAAAACTGCGTAGCAATGATACTTGCAGGCGGTCAGGGATCAAGACTTGGAGCTTTGACAAAGAATGTTGCAAAGCCTGCAGTGCCTTTTGGCGGTAAGTACAGAATTATTGACTTCCCGCTTTCGAACTGTGTTCATTCGGGAATTGACACAGTAGGTGTTTTGACTCAGTACGAGCCTTTGGAGCTTAATACTTATATCGGTAACGGTAATCCGTGGGATCTTGACCGTTCACACGGCGGTGCATACGTTCTTCCGCCGTATCAGAGCGGTGAGTCGGGCGAGTGGTACAAGGGTACAGCCAATGCCATTTATCAGAACCTTGGATTCCTCGAGGGATTTAATCCGAAAAATGT
>CAYMCT010000255.1:0-2399 GCA_964389075.1 uncultured Lachnospiraceae bacterium | reverse complement strand
AAGAGTATGAAAAATAAAAAATCTCTGAGGATAAAAAAATATTGCTAAATACGTATAAATATGGTAAAATAAAGATACAAACAAAATTTTTATGCAGAAAGGGTGAATATCTATGAAAAAATTTATAAGTATTTTGGTTTCTTTTATGGTTCTGCAAACGACAGTGTTTGCAAGTGCGGCTGACGGATTGATGACAGCACTTGAGAAATCGCAGACTTTAAAATCTGCGAGCACACATATGGTTTTTGAAACCGAGCTGAACAGACCGTTGGATATCCTTGATACAATTCCGACAGATGAGGATGAGTATATCAATGTAAACCCACGTATGATAGCTGAAAGTCTTGCTGAATCAACGATGATAATGGACTGTTCGTATTCAGCATCAGACGACTATAAAAAGATGTCATTGGCGGCATCAATGGAGTTTGATGTACCTGTTTCATTTAATGAGGATTTCAAGCTCAATGCATGGACCAAAATCGGAATGTGGGTGGAATATGATATAACAGATGCAGAAAATCCGGTTTGTAAAATGATTTATAAAATACCGTTTATGAAAAAATATATGGTATTGGATATGTCGGAGTATTACCGTGATAATTCTGATATGATGCCGGCTTTTGACGGTGAGAGCATTAAGGAGTTGAGCCGGAATGCGATGGAAGCTCTCAAAAACAATGCTGCAGTATCAAAAACAAACGGCGGTTATATGATAAAGCTTAGCGATGAGGGTGCTAAAAATTATTACCTTGAGTGTATGAAGCTTGCAAAGGATTTCCTTCCGGCAGAAAGTGATGCATATGACGAGTTTGATACGGTTGTTTCAGATATACAGTATTTTATGGACAATGTAACAGTTTTCGGTAAGGACGGAATTACTATGACTGTATCGGTAAATCCGAACGGCTTTATTACAGCAGAAGCTGTAGATGTGCATATCTGTATGAATGTATATGATATTCTTACTTTATATTCAAAGAATACAAACGGTCTGGATCGTGAAAAGGCATTCATAGATATAACCTCAAGCTTGAGTGCTGAAATAAAGAATCATAATAAAACAGAGGTAGAAATGCCTGTTATTACCGAAGATAACAGTCAGATTGAAGAATACTACGACTATTACTCATCACATTACAACAAATCGGAGGAGCCGCCTGTTCTGAAAAATGATATGGTATATTATCCGATAGAAACGCTTGCGGCACAATGTGATATGACAGTAGAAACGGGCGATAACACAATAACCGTAACGGACGGCGATAACATTGTTACTATTGAGGGTAATAAGATTAACGGTGAAGAGGTTATAACCGAGGTGCCGTTACTGATAACTGAAAATGACAAAATCTATTGTCTTGAGGAGGCGTTGTATCCGATTGGTATTTATATTGAAAATGTCGGATACGATCTTGACAAAAAACAGCTTTGGATTTCATTCTCATATGCAGCAGTTGAGCTGTATGAAGAGGAAATCACCTTTGAAGAAGTGACTGAAGAGGCAGAGCCTGAAGAATATATTCCTGATGAGATATATTATTACTTCTATCTTGACAGATTGCCGTTTGAGAAAAACGGTGCGGTGTATATGCCCGTATATGAGTTTGTTCAGGAGCTTTATGTCGGTGAGTTTGAATTTGGTTCAGATTATGTGACATATTCGGGTGACGGTGAAAACGTTTTCGGTATACACACAATAACCGCAAAGACCGGAGAATGGTTTGTAACAGTAAACGGCGAAGCACGTCCGCTTGACGCTCCTGTTGAATCGAAGGACGGAGTAATATATATTCCGGTAACGTTCGCATACAGTCTTGGTCTTGAAGGAGGCGTTTCGGCGCGTTACAGGGAGGGTGATGGAAGCTCGTCAACATACAACTTCAACTGGAAGAATCCTGAATATGAGGATGAAGACGAATATGTTTACGAACCAAGTTACTACTATATCAGAACAGACAGATTGCCGCACATGATTGACGACACTATATATATTCCGATATATGATTTGCTGCTTGAAATATTTGACGGAGAGTTTGAGTTTGCTGAAACCGGATTTACATACACTGCTGACGGTAAAAATGCATTTGATATAGAGTCGGTATCTGTATACAGCGGCGACAAGTTTGTGACTGTAGACGGAGAAAAGATTGAACTCACAAGCGAAGCGATTATGGTGGACGGAGTGCTTCGTGTTCCGATGAGCTTTGTTGAGGATATGGGTCTTGAGGTTGACGGAATTTATATCAGCAGATATAATAGCGGTACCAGCTATTCGTTGGTGAGAAAAGACAATGCTGAAGACCTTAACTGGTTTGAAACACTGTTCTGATAAGAACAAAGCGCCTACGGCGCACGCCTGCGGCGGGCATAGGAGGATAACGCTTTGGTCACGCCCA
>CAYMCT010000254.1:0-2452 GCA_964389075.1 uncultured Lachnospiraceae bacterium | reverse complement strand
TCCGAACTGTACGTTTGATTCAGGATTTAATATACCCTCCGTTTTAAGCTTTTGAACATCATTAATACGTGTGTCAACATCGTTGCCACGCTCAAGGACAATCACCTTACAGCCTTGCTTTATGAGCGTATATGCACACATCATTCCTGCAGGTCCAAAGCCGGCTATAACGACTGTTGATTCAGGTATAGAACCTTTCGGGAAACAGTAGTATTTTTCATTTACACGTGTAGCATTCTTTATCTGTTTTATAGCTTTGCCCTCGTTATCCAATGCAATATCTACGGTATACACATAGTGAATATCGTTCTTCTTACGTGCATCAATGGATTCTTTTACAATTCTGAAATCCTTTACGTTTTTCAGCTTGTATTTTTTACAGACAAATTCAACAAGATTGGATTCAGGTAATTCAATCGGGTACTGTATATTTGAAATTCTTATCATATTTACCTCTTATAATTACAGCAAAGGGCTGTGCATATACATACAGCAGCCCTAAATAATTACTTCTTCATATCAGCTTCATCAAATGCTTTTGAAATCGACTCACCGGGCGCAACCATAGGATAAACATTTTCGTCCTTGTCTATACGGCAGTCTATAACAACCGGTTTGTTAAGAGTAAGTGCTTTTGCAAGTGCTTCGCTGAATTCCTGCGGAGTTGTTGCTAAAAATCCTACAGCACCCATAGCCTCTGCAAGCTTCACAAAATCAACACCATCGTCAAGCACAGTGTGGGAATATCTCTTGCCATAGAACAGAGTCTGCCACTGTCTTACCATTCCAAGAACACGATTATCAACAATAACCTCGATTATCGGCACATTATTTCTGACTGCAGTAGCGATTTCGTTCATATTCATTCTGAATCCGCCGTCACCTGCAATGTTTATAACAGTCTTTTCAGGGCAGGCACACTTTGCACCGATAGCCGCACCAAGTCCGTATCCCATTGTACCAAGTCCGCCTGATGAGAGGAATGTGCGTGGGTTCTTATAATAATAGAACTGCGCTGACCACATCTGATGCTGACCTACCTCAGTTGAGATTATTGCATCACCCTTAGTCTGACGGTATATTTCCGAGATAACCTCGCCGCCTGATAACACATCGCTTCTGTAACGGAGCGGATACTGTTCCATCTTAGCTCTGATTTCCGACATCCAGTCGCTGTGATTATAAGTGTCTATTACGCTGTTAAGACGCTTTAATATTTCTTTTGCATCACCTACTATATGTTCATCAACCGCAATGTTTTTATTAATTTCGTTGCTGTCTATGTCAATATGTACTATTTTAGCGTTATTTGCAAAAGCCTTTGCGTTGCCATATACACGATCCGAGAAACGAACACCCACAGCTACAAGCAAATCACATTCGCTTACACCGAAGTTTGCTGTCTTAGTTCCGTGCATACCGAGCATACCGGTATAACGTGGGTCATTGCCGGGGAACGCACCTTTACCCATAAGAGTGTCACATACAGGTGCATCGAGCTTATTCACAAACTCCATAAGCTCGTCCGATGCCTCAGATGCGATTATACCGCCGCCGCAGAACACATACGGCTTCTTAGAGGTTTTTATAAGCTCTGCTACACGTTCAATTGCGGCATCATCTATCGTATCTGTAACTCTATTAAGCTCTGCCGGCTTTGTGTATGTATATTCAGCCTTGTTTGCTGTAACGTCCTTGGGAATATCAATCAAAACAGGACCTTTTCTTCCGCTCTGTGCGATTGTAAACGCTTTTCGTATTGTATCAGCAAGGTCGTTTACGTCCATAACAATAAAGCTCGCCTTTGTTATCGGTTTTACAACCTCTGATATATTTACTTCCTGAAAACTATCCTTGCCCAGTAATGCTGTTCCTACGTTACAGGTGATTGCTACCATCGGTATCGAATCTATGTTTGCTGTTGCAATACCTGTTACAATATTTGTTGAACCAGGACCTGAGGTTGCAAAGCATACACCCACTCTGCCTGTTGCTCTTGCATATCCGTCTGCTGCGTGTGATGCTCCCTGCTCGTGTGAAACGAGGATATGCCTGATTTCGTCACTATGTTTATATAACTCATCGTATACATTGAGTATAGCACCGCCGGGGTAACCGAAAATTGTATCGACCCCTTGCTCCTTCATACACTCAATTACAATCTGAGCTCCTGTTAATTGCATATTAATTAAACTCCTTCACTAAAAAATAACATTCGCATACTAATAAGTATAATATGCGAATGCTTTTTTGTCAAGTTTTGGCTTTTAAATTTGTCTATGTTGTCGTTACTGTATTACCGTGTCAATAATGTATTATACAACATTTGCAAAAACTCTGCACGTGTTATATTATCATCAGGTCGGAATGTATCAGTATCGCCTGCGATTATTCCGTAGCCTTTAAGGATTGCTATAGCTTAAGTGATATGACGATTCCATTCGCTGCAGAA
>CAYMCT010000253.1:0-2493 GCA_964389075.1 uncultured Lachnospiraceae bacterium | reverse complement strand
TTTCGCAGAACATTCTGATTTTTCTGTCAAGTTCAAGCTGTGAACCGCATAATACCTCTATCCGGTTATCATAGTTGAATTTTATACTTGTGATGTCGTCCACACTTATGAATGTTACATTATTTATAATTCCTACATCCTCAAGTATTCCCAATAAATTTCTGAGGATTTCCGTCTTTTCCTCAGAGTCTGCCGAAACGGGCTTGTCCAGCTCGTAGCCGGCAACACTCACACCGCTTATACTCGGTATTTCTTCAGTCGAAAATACACCACTGTCATCAAGCACCTTAAGCTCGGAATCAATTACAATCAGTCTGTCGCCCGTAAGCATATATGCTGCCGGCGGACACTCTGTTATTTTCACGGTGAGGTATGGTGGGAAAATGTTTTTATCCACCTCTACAGAACGCACAATCGGAATCTCAAGCATTCGCTTTTCTATATCCTTCTTACTTGTACTGAATAGATTGGCGTCTATAAGATTACCTATCTTTTCCTCAATATCGTTTTTTGCTACAAGCTCATTGCCCTCAAGGCGTATCTCCCGAATGTTAAACAGCGGAGTCATAAACACGAGCACAACAGCAATTGCCATCAATGCAAGCAGAGCAACAGCCGCTCTGATACGTGCGGCACGCAGCCGTGTTTTTTTTCGCTGAGCCTCATATTTGCGTTTTCTGTCGGCATCGGTAAGAACAGACTGTCTTGATGCATTTCTGTCCCGAGCCGATGTACGGGTATTGCCGGTGGTATTTACACGTCTTGTGCCGTACGATGAGTCGGGTCTTTTTTGCGCGTATCCCGACTCCGGGTGACCTGAACTGTAACCGTCACGAATTATACGGCTTGATTTACTGTTTGTATATTCGATTTTTGATTGCTTTTTAGTATCTTTCATCTAACCGTTCCTCCGCTTGTTATTTTACAGTTACGCACGTACACGCCGTATTTTCAGACCGCACTGCGATAATTTACCTTCGATGTTATCATATCCTCTGTCAATGAATTCAGTTCCGGTTAATGTAGTTTTTCCTTCAGCACCTAAAGCAGCAAGCACAAGTGCAGCACCGCCACGAAGCTCATACGCCTCAACATTGGCACCGTACAGCTTTTCTACTCCGCGAATCACAGCACTTCTGCCCTCCACCTTGATATCGGCACCCATTCTCACCAGCTCCTCAACGTGACGGAATCTGTTTTCAAATATATTTTCAACAAATACGCTTGTTCCGTCAGCAACCGCTGAAAGTGCCATAAACGGTGACTGCGCATCAGTCGGGAAACCCGGATACGGCATTGTTTTAACTATATGTATTCCTTTGAGCCGTCCCTGGCGTTTTATATAGATGTTATTGTTATCTGTTTTTATTTTCGCACCCATCTCAGCAAGTGCAGACAAGCCCGCCTGCATATGTGACGGAATTGCATCTCTGACATAAGCCTCCCCGTCCGTTATCATAGCGGCACAAAGATATGTCTGTGCTACAATTCTGTCAGGCATAATACTATACTCTGTACCCGAAAAAGTTTCAGCACCGTCTATCTCAATCACACTTGAGCCTGCACCCCTTATCTTCGCACCAATCCGGTTAAGAAAGCAAGCCAGGTCTACGATTTCAGGCTCTCTGGCTGCATTTGTTATGACTGTTCTGCCTTTTGCATTAACCGCCGCAAGCATAACATTTTCCGTTGCGCCGACACTTGGAAAATCAAGATGTATATTTGCGCCCTGCAGCCTGCTGCATTCACAGTTCAGATATCCGTGTGCTTCTGTTATACTTGCACCCATTTTCCGCAACGCTTTCAGATGCAGATCAATAGGTCTTAAACCAATCGGGCATCCGCCCGGCAAGCCCACCTCAGCCTTACCGCACACTGCAAGAATTGCACCGAGAAATATTATTGACGAGCGCATTTCGCGCATAAGCTTTTCGTCAATTCTGCAATCGTCAATTCCTGCAGAATTAACTGTAAGAGTATTTTCTTCTCTTGTTACACGGCAACCCAGCCGTTCCAGAATGATGATAGTCTTTTCAACATCACGCAGCCACGGGCAATTATGTATTACACACTCATCTTTTGCCAAAAGCGTTGCGGCAAGAATAGGCAGTACCGCATTTTTTGCACCCTGCACCGATATTTCACCCTGCATAGGTATGCCGCCTTCAATTACAAGCTTATTCATTATAACACCTCACAATATGTACTGATACGTTAAAGTACCACCATAATCTGAGGTATAATATGCAAAACTTCCGAAATGAGTTACACATCATAGTATAACATATTATATTCAAAAATTAAAGTGATTATCACAACTTTTAAAAAATTTGTAAACGTGCTGTAATATAAAAGATTAAAAGCTGCCGGTATCCGACAGCTTTCATCATTATTCCTCTATCTGATGTATTTTTGCGACTCTGTTTGCATGTCTGCCGCCAAGAAATTCCGCATTACGCCATGCATCAACAATCATAAATGCAAGCTCTCTGC
>CAYMCT010000252.1:0-2499 GCA_964389075.1 uncultured Lachnospiraceae bacterium | reverse complement strand
CAAAGCATCAGAGACAGCTTACAACTGCGATTAAGAGAGCAAGAATTATCGCATTGTTGCCGTTCGTTGCTGAATAATTGAATTTGAAAAGAGCTTCGCAGCTGCGAAGCTCTTATTTTTTTGGTATAGGCAATGATACAGTTACATCTGTACCCTTGTTAAGCTCACTGTTTATAATGATTTTGCCGTGGAACGCACCCTCAACAGTCTGCTTTGCTATTGCAAGACCAAGTCCCGTTCCGCCCTTATCTCTTGAACGTGCCTTATCAACTCTGTAGAAGCGGTCAAAGATTTTTGGCAGATTTTCCTTTGGAATACCTATTCCGTTATCGGAAACCTTTACGAGAATATCACTGTAAACCGTACTTGAGAAAATCTTTATCTCACCGCCTGTGGGAGTGTATTTCATTGCGTTCGAAATTATGTTTATAAATACACGCTCCAGACCGTCACGGTCGCCCTTGATGTGTGGTACTTCATTTATGGGCGTGTAAGTAAGAGTTTGTTCTTTCTTCTTTGCGGTAAGGCTCAGTCTTTCCACTAAACCTTCTATCATTGAACGTATATCTATATCGTCAGATGCGTGTGTATAGTTGGCATCTTCATCGAGTCTTGAAAGAGTCAACAGATCTGATACTATCTTTGTCATACGGTCCGTTTCGGACGAAATGGTATCCAGAAATCTTGTGCGAAGTTCAGGCTCAGCATCCGGTGAGTCTGCAAGTATATCCGCATATGATTTTATTACCGTAAGCGGTGTTCTGAGCTCGTGTGAAACATTTGCGACAAAATCCCGTCTTGCACTCTCTAACCGTTCATGCTTTGTAACGTCGTGGATTATGACTATTACTCCGCCCTCAGGGCTGCCGTGCGAGAATGCCGCAAAGCTAAGCTGCAGAACCTGTGAGTTAATACGGATTTCTCGTTCGATAGACTCGTCTGTGTGCAGATATTGCAATGATTCGAGTGTAATATCCGCATTTATTTCCTTGAAGAATTTATTAAATGTTATATCGTCTACAAAATTACGGCATAAAAGCTTCTGAGCCTGCGGGTTTATGTGCGTTAAAGTGCCTTTCATATCAAATGCAAGAATGCCGTCCTTCATATTCTGCAGGATTTTTTCTATCTTGATTTTTTCTGCTGTAACTTTATCGGAGTTAGCTTTCCTTGACTCTGAAAGATATATCAGTGCATTGGTAAGCTCGCCAATTTCATCTTTCCTGTCAGAACGGCTAAGTGCGTTGTGCTCGCCGTCGGCAAGCTTCTGAGCCTGTGTAGATAGTGCTTTGAGCGGTTGTGTTACTGAGCTCGAAAACAGCAATGCAAACACAAACACAATTAGGCCTGAAACCGGAATAACGAACAGCATATTTGTCTGAAGCCTGTCAGTTACGGCGTTAAGTACAGACATAGAATCCTTGATATATATAATGTATTTGACATTATCGCCGCTTTTGAGCGGAAGCGCATATTCTATGCAATCCCCTGACAGACTGTTATTTTTTGCTTCGTTTCCGTTTAAGGCTTCGGTTATAACGGCAGAAGCTTCAGTAACGTCGGAGGATAGAGAAGAGAATACAACAGCACCGGTGTTGTCTAATAAGTAGAATGAACACGAAGCCTCCAAACCAAGCTCTTTTTTGTGTGACATCACAATGTTGCTGATGTTATTTATATTTTCCTGTCCCGAATCGCTCATAATAATTTCAGCACTTTCGGGGTTATGAGATTCGATATGTACGGTGTTTGCGGCAGAATAAAGCTCGTCACGTGTGGCAT
Organism: uncultured Lachnospiraceae bacterium; assembly: GCA_964389075.1. Taxonomy (GTDB): domain Bacteria; phylum Bacillota; class Clostridia; order UBA1381; family UBA1381; genus Ornithomonoglobus. The sequence continues at coordinate 717 of CAYMCT010000252.1, read as the reverse complement.
CGTCAAAAACGGTGGCTATTTTATCGTTAAATTCGTTCTTGTACTGCTGTTTTGCCTGCAGTATACCGATAAAGCCTATAAGAACCTCTGCTGCAACAGTGAAGAACACCAAAAGAAAAGTTATTCTTAAACGTATAGTCTTAAACATAATACAATCCTTTTTCTAACAGCAATCCTCTGCCTTAAGGACAGAGGATTGCGTTTTTCATATTTATTTTTATATTTTATTGAAATAGTAGCCTATACTACGTTTGGTCATAATATATCTTGGCATACTCGGGTCGTCCTCTATCTTTTCACGTAAACGTCTGATAGTAACGTCAACAGTTCTTACATCGCCGAGATATTCGTATCCCCATACGTTTTCAAGTAAAACCTCACGTGAGAAAATCTGATCAGGGGCAACTGCAAGGAACTTGAGGAGTTCGAACTCTCTCAGTGTTATATCTATTGTTTTATCTGCCTTCTTAACCTCATAGCGATCAATATTAATTGTAACCTCGCCTGAAGTTATTACGCTTGCATCCTTAGCATCGTCTGCTTTGGATTTTGACATCTCTGCACGGCGTAAAAGTGCTTTTACACGAGCTGAAAGCTCACGTGCTGAGTACGGCTTTGTTATGTAATCGTCGGCACCGAGTTCCAGACCAAGAACCTTATCAACCTCGTCCTCGCGTGCCGTAAGCATAATTATCGGCACGTTAGAGGTTTTGCGTA